>JBFIHZ010000001.1:0-64547 GCA_041601535.1 Lysobacterales bacterium
TGAATGTGCCGTTCCAGAACGGCCCGATTCGCGGCAAGGATGTGTTCGTGCCGCTGGATGCACTGATCGGTGGTGTGGAAAATGCGGGCCACGGCTGGCGCATGCTGATTGAATTGCTGTCGGTCGGGCGGGCCATCTCATTGCCCTCATCTTCTACGGGTGGTGCCAAGATGGGCGCACTGGCCAGCGGCGCCTACGCGCGCATCCGCAAGCAATTCAATATGCCCATTGGCCGCTTTGAGGGCATTGAAGCCGCGCTGGCTCGCATTGCCGCCAATACCTACTCAACCTCGGCCCTGTCGCGTATGACTGCAATCGCGGTTGACCTGGGAGAGAAGCCGGCCGTGCCATCTGCCATAGCCAAGTACCACGCAACCGAGAAGGGCCGTGAGATCATCATCGATGCGATGGACATACATGGCGGCAAGGGCGTCATCCTCGGGCCGCGCAACTATCTTGGCCGTGCCTGGCAGGGCATGCCGGTGTGGATCACTGTTGAAGGCGCCAACATCCTGACCCGCAGCATGATGATTTTTGGTCAGGGGGCCATCCGTTGCCATCCCTATGTGCTGAAAGAGCTGGCTGCGGCCCAGCTGACCGATGAGTCACAGCGGGTCGATGAATTCGACCGTGTGTTGTTCCAGCACGTTGGCTATACCATTCGCAACGCGGTTCGCAGCCTGGTTCTGGCTATGAGTTTCGGGCGGTTTGCCGCGGTGCCCAATGACCGGCAGACGGCTCCGTACTATCAGAAGTTATCTCGTTATTCGGCTGCATTGGCCTTCGTTTCTGATATTGCCATGTTGACACTGGGTGGCAAACTGAAACAAAAAGAGCATCTGTCGGCCCGGCTGGGTGATGTACTGAGCCAGCTGTATATCTGCTCTGCCATGCTGAAGCGTTATGAAGCCATCGGCCGGCCGGCGGCGGACCAGGCCATCCTGGCCTGGGCGTTTCATGACGCCATTTATAAAATCCAGTTGGCCTTGCGGCAGGTGGTGGATAATTTCCCCAACCGCGCCATGGGGGCGTTGCTGCGCCTGGTGATTTTCCCGCTGGGCCGCCGTGAACGTGCTCCGGGTGACCGCCTGACCCACAAGGTGGCTCAATTACTGCTGGCACCGTCGGACACCCGCGATCGTCTGACCCACGGTGTGTACAAGTCGGCCCGCAGCGGCCATCCGGTGGGGCTTATGGAGCAGGCGTTACCGCAGGTCATTGCCGCCGAGCCACTGGAGCGCAAGCTGCTCAAGGCGCAGAAGCAGGCCGATTTCACTGCCCTGACCTGGGAGGGGCAGCTGCAGGAGGCGGTGGCAAAAGATGTGCTGACTTCCGCTGAAGCAGATACCTTGCTGCGAGTTCGTGAACTGGTTATGGAAATCATTGCCGTGGATGAGTTCGACAGTGCCGAACTGCGCGCGGCGTCAGCATCCGAAGCCAGGCTGGACAAGCAGAACGCAGCCTGAGTCAACCCGCTAAGCGGCCCGGGAGCAACCGCCTCCCGGGCCAGATCCTGATTCGGGCCTGCCGCACGCCTGCTGCGCGGGGCGTCATTCCGGCACCACCCGCCATATTTCCGTGTTTTCCGTGTCTGATGCCGCTGACAGCGGGATCGCGGTAGTATTCGCCAGATGAAGTGCGCTTCGCGCAACTAAACCCTTTTGCCGGGACAACCGTCAAAGTAATTCATGGGAGGCATCGCAGCGGTGGCATCGTGGAAACCGGCTGGTGACGGCCACGGTGAAGACTTGAACCTGGTGCGTGCCGCCCGGGACGGTGATGTTGCGGCTTTTGAAACGCTGTACCGCCGGCACAAAGACCGTATATATGGTCTGTTGTGGCGCATGGCCGGCGGGGATGCCGCACTGGCGGAAGACTTGCTGCAGGAAGCCTTCGTGCGGGCCTGGCAGAAGCTGGCCAGTTTCCGTGGCGAGAGCAGTTTCGGCACCTGGCTACACCGCTTGTCGGTCAATGTGGCTCTGAGTGACCGGCGGTCGCGGTTGCGCAAGTCGGGGCGCGAGCGGCCAATGGACGAAGCCACCGCGCGCACGGCCCAGGGTGCCGATGGTCCGGCAGCTCCGCGGCAGCGGGATATTGAGCGGGCCATTGCCGGTTTACCGGAACGTGCCCGGCAGGTGTTGGTCTTACACGATATAGAGGGCTACAAGCATGCGGAGATTGCCCGCATGACCGGCATGGCGGTGGGTTCATCCAAGGCCCACCTGCACCGGGCGCGAAAAATGCTACGAGAGGAATTGAAGTAATGACTAGCGACAGGAGCGAACAGCAGTTGGACGAGTTGCTGGCCGGCTTGCCCAGGGAAATTACGCCGCCACGGGATGTGTGGCAGTCCATTGCAGCCCGCATCTCGCAGGCGGAACCCGCTGAACGGGAGCGGTTTTCGCGCCGGCCTTCGGTGCTGGCGCTGGCGGCATCCGTGGTGCTGGCGGCTACCGTTGCCCTGCTGTGGCGCCCGGGTAGTGCACCTGTAAATGAAATTGCGCCACCTGCTCGGCAGCTTGCGCTGGATCAAGTGCCGGTAAATACCTGGTTGCGGGCCAGCGAGCGTGAATATATGGCGGCATTCAGGGAGTTCATGGTGCTGGCACCGCTTGACCCGCTAACCAGCGAAGTAGCTTCCGGGGTGCGTGATGGCTGGCTGGCGACACGCGAGGTGGAGCGGCAACTGGATGCCGCTTTGCTGGAAAATCCCGCCGATGAATTTCTGGCGCAACAAATGACCTTACTGAGGGCGCGTCAACTGGATCTATTACGCCAGGTCGTGGCTGTAGACCGGGCTTCGAGGAGAGAAACGATATGAACGTCAGTCGGCTTATTGCCTTTTTACTCATTATAAGTATGCCGTTCTCGCAGGCCCGAGCCGGCAGCGAAATCGATGAACGGCGTGATCTGGCAGCGGATGCCCGGCTGCAGGTAGAAAATCTCGCCGGCTCGGTCACGGTTACCACCTGGGACAAGGCCGAGCTGCAAATAAGCGGTGAACTGGGTGATGAAGTAGAAAAACTGGAAATCCTTGAGACCTCTTCCGGCATCCATGTGCGGGTAAAAAACCGCAGAAACATACGCAATGTGGATGCGACGCATCTGCGGATCACCATGCCGGCATCAGCCAGCCTGAACGTAGCCAGCGTCAGTGCTGATCTTACGGCGTCCGCACTCAGCAACCAGGAACTGGTATTGACCACGGTCAGTGGGGATATAGAGGTGCAGGCGGATACCGGCCGGCTGGAGCTTGAATCGGTAAGCGGTGACATCCGCTTCAGTGGCAATACCCGGCGCTCAGCCATCGAAACGGTCAGCGGCAGAATAGACCTGACTGGATTGACCGCGGAGATCAGTGTCAGCACCGTGTCAGGTGACGTGAAACTCACGGCGGCGGACATCAGCCGGGGGCGGTTTGAAACCGTGTCCGGCAAAGTGGCATTGAATGCCAACGTGGCCGATGGCGGGCGGCTAAAAGCCCAAAGCATGAGTGGCGACGTCGTGCTTGCTCTGCCGGCTGCGCAGCAGGCCGAATTTTCTGCGCAGACGTTCAGCGGCAAGATCCGCACCGGGTTTGGCAAGGCCAGTGAGAAGTCATTCGGTGCCGGCAGCAGCCTGAGCCACCGGCAGGGCAATAATGGAGCCAGCATCGAACTGGAAAGTTTTAGCGGAGATATCCGGCTGGAGAAAAACTGATTGCCTGACCGTTGCGCTCAGGCGCAGGCACTACAGTGCCCATCGTACGATATTCCTTCCTAAAATAAGGCCTGCCGGCTGCGTCTGCGGCCGGTCCGGGGGTGCATCAGGCGGTTGCGGGAACGCCTTCCTGAATCTGTTTGTGGGTCAGAATGTATACCGGATAACGTTATCCCGCACTCCGCGCCGGCCTGCAAGCTGCAACTTAATTCTGTTAATAGTCCGTTAATTGCAGGTTAATAAAGCCTTTCCAATCGGTTCCGAATGGTGATACTATCCTGCCAAGCTCGGAGATGGCCCTCTCTTGACCTGCGTCTGTTGACTTGGGTCAAAGCCGCATTTGATCCGGGTTGACTTCGATCGTAAGACAACCGAACCAAATAAAATTTTGGAGAGTTTAGATGAAACACAGCCGTAATCCTCTGTACCAGGCCGTGCAATATGCACTGGTCCCCAGTGCAATGGCAGGCTTCGCACTCTCTTCTTCACCTGTTTTCGCACAGGACAGTGAAGATGAGGCGGCAGATCTGGACCGTGTTCAAGTAACCGGTTCCCGTATCAGCCGTATTGATATTGAAGGGGCGAACCCTGTAACTGTACTGGATCGTGACGACATCAAGCGCACCGGCATTACTGACCTGGGTGAGTTGGTCCAGGATCTGCCGATGATGAGCGGTTCACCGGTTTCCAGCCAGCGTAACAACGGTGGTAGTGGCCGCGTAGCCGTAGACATTCGTGGTTTGGGCACGAACAGAACGCTTGTACTTGTTAATGGCAACCGCCTGCCTTCACTGTTCAATGACTTCTCGGTCATTCCGGTGGTAATGGTAGAGCGTATCGAAATCCTGAAAGACGGTGCTTCAGCAATTTATGGTGCAGATGCTGTTGCTGGTGTAGTAAACATCATCACTCGCCGTGACTTTGAAGGTGCCGAGTTCGAGTTCTCCATCGGCGAAAGCTTTGATGAAGGAGGCATGAACTACAGCACCAGCTTTATTACGGGTGGTAACTCCGACCGTGGTAACTTTGTAGTTGGTGTGGAATACGTTGAGCAGGAAGAAGTATTCCTGGCCGCCTACGACGAAAAATACATCAAGGCTGCTGTAACGGTTTATGATCCGGTTGGCTTCAAGCAATTCGGTTTCTCAGGTGATCCCTGGACGGATGGCGATGGCAACGGTATTGCTGATTGGGGAACGTTTGGTTCTTCACGTCTGCCGTACGGCTTCTTCGATCTGCGTCCGGCTGGTCTGGGCAATGGCTGGACCATTTGCCGCGATTCAGCCACCGGTGGCGCCAGTGTCAGCGACTACGGTCCGCGTGACGGCGTATGTAACGAAGCTACTTACGATTTCGCACCGGTCAACTACATGCAGACCCCGTACGAGCGTTCCAGCTTCTTCCTGCAGGGTGACTACGAGCTGTTCGAAAACGTCAGTGCCTACGTGGAAGCGCGTTTCGCCAACCGTAAATCAGAACAGCTGTTGGCTCCACAGCCGTACGACTCGCGTTTTGATCCGGGCTACGCAACTGTCGAACCCGGTGTGGCTATTTCCAAAGACAACTACTACAACCCGTTTGGTGTGGACATTCCGCAATGGCGCCGCCGCATGGTGGAAACCGGTGGACGTTCATTTATCCAGAACGTTGACCAGTGGCAGATTGTTACCGGCCTGACCGGTGATATCGCTGGTACCTGGACCTGGGACCTGAGCTACAACTTTGGTCGCAACGAGCGCGCCGATACCGACTTTGGCCAGTTTAACGGTCAGAACCTGGCTAATGCTCTGGGGCCATCATTCCTGGATCCGGCAACCGGCCAGGTGGTCTGCGGTACGCCGGATGCTCCGATTGCTGGCTGCGTATCCATGAATGCTTTCTCCAATCCGGATACCAACCCGATTACCCAGGAAATGCTGGCTTACGCTTCTGTGCCGCTGAACGACCGGTACATTAACGAGCGTCAGATCACCAACCTGACCCTGGTCGGTGACCTGTTCGAAATGCCTGCCGGTCCGCTGGCTGGCGCTTTCGGTTTCGAACGCCGGACTGAGAAGTATGACTTTATTCCTGACTCGGCCAAGTCAACCGGTCAAACCACCGGTAACACGGGCCAGGGTACCTCCGGCGCTTATGATGTGGACTCGTTCTTTGGTGAATTGAATATCCCCATCATTTCCGGTGTGTCTGGTGCCGAACTGCTGGAACTGGGTATCAGTGGCCGCTACGATGATTTCTCAATCTTCGATTCGTCCACAACCTGGCAGGGTGCCATTCGCTGGCAGCCGGTCCGCAGCCTGTTGGTTCGTGCGACTGCTGGTCAGGTGTATCGTGAGCCGAACATCTCCGAATTGTTCGCGGGCGTTGGCGACAGCTTCCCGAACACGGTTGATCCCTGTTCCGGACGCGGCGGTCAGCCGGGTTGTACCAATGTACCCCCGGGTTACGCCCAGTCAGATACGCAGGCGCGTGCGCGCATCGGCGGTAACATCAATGTAACGCCGGAAGAAGGCGATACCGTTACCGTGGGTATGGCATGGTCACCGACCTTTGCACCTGGCTTCAGCATGACCCTGGACTGGTGGAAGATCGAAATTGATGACGCCATCAATATTCCGTCTGCCAACGTGGTTCTGGCCGGCTGTTTCTCCGGTGACGTACCCGGGTTCTGTAACAATATCACCCGCTTTGGGCCGGAAGCGTCCAACTACGGCGATTTGCAGCAGATCCTGACCCTGGTACAGAAGGTAGGACCGGAATCGGCTGAAGGCTTCGACTTCTCGTTCAACTACAACCGCAATACCGACATCGGTCTGTGGGACTTCTCCCTGTACGGAACCTACAACAAGAAGCGTGAGCAGCTTGTACTGAAGGACTTCGATGCAGACGGTCTCGCCACGGCAGAGGTATCCGACGTTGTGGGTCTGTTCGAGCATCGCGGTCTGGGTCGGCCCAAGGCATTCCCGGAATGGCGCTGGAGGTTTGACACCGACTGGTCCATGGGTGACTTCGGTCTGAGCCTGAGTGTTGAGTTCATCGACAGTGTTACCGAGTGCGGTAACCCCAATGCCGATGGTACTTTCCTCACCATGTACTGCCCGGACGATGCTGAAATTGTCGCCATTGACCCGGCTGATACCTACTGGGGCATTCCCATCATCGATCGGGCATGGATCAACTCCACCGACAAGGTCTACTACTTTGACCTGGTGGGACGTTACACCATCCCGGGTATTGGCTCGCAGATCACCGCGGGTATTACCAACCTGACCGATGAAGAACTGCCGTTCATCAACCAGGGCTTCAACGCCACGACCGATGAAGACACCTTCCGTGCCTTCGGACGTTCCTGGTTTGTCAGCTTCAAGCACAGCTTCTAAGCAGTTAACGCTTAGTTACTGAGCCAAGCAGGACGAAAAGGCCCCGCCCAGTGCGGGGCCTTTTTTTTGTTGACGGGCCATTGGCCTGCCCGCTGATATGGGTGCCGGCAGGCAGTCACCAGGGCCTTAAATCGGTGTACCATTTACTCGCATGGTCATTTCGCATAAATACCGTTTTATCTTCATCAAAACCATCAAAACGGCCGGTACCAGTATCGAGGCCTGGTTATCGCCGCGTTGTGGCGCTGAAGATATATTCACGCCGGTTCAGCCGCCGGTGGAGGGGCATACTCCGAGGAATTTTGGCCGCCTGTATAATCATTTTTCCGCCTGGGGACTGCGTCAGCTGGTTCCGCCGGAAGTCTGGAATGGTTATTTCAAGTTCTGCGTGGAACGCAATCCCTGGGACAAAACCGTGTCCGACTATGCCATGCAGGCTCACCGCAGCGGCGGTCAGTTAAGCTTTGAGCAATACCTGCAAGCCGGGCGCTTCTGCAAAAGCTGGGAGCTGTACACCGACACCGATAACCGAACCGTTCTGGTGGACAGGGTACTGCGTTATGAAAACCTCAATGCCGAACTGGGTGAAGTCTTCCAGAACCTGGGGCTGCCCTGGGAAGGCGAGCTGGGCGTGTATGCCAAGTCCGGCTACCGCCAGAACCGCAAGCCATACCCGGAATACTACAACGAGCAACAGAAACAGTTGATCGCCCGGGCTTTCAAAGACGAAATTGATGCGTTTGGCTATGCCTTCTGAGTCGCGTGTGCACAAGCCCGTCATCCGGGTGATACACCATATGGCACGGACCGGCGGCACCCTGATCTGCCGTTGCCTGGCATCCATGGACAACGTGGTGCTGCTCAGTGAGATTCATCCGCTCGGCTTGAGGATGTTTGACCCATTGCGGCAGGCACATGAGTGGTACGGCCTGCTGACCGAAGCGGATATCGCTTCATTGCGGCAACGCCCGCTGGAGTTCGCTGAAGCTATCCTGCTGCTCCACCAGCGCTGCAGTGAACAGGGAAAGCACCTGGTTTTGCGCGACTGGAGCCACCTGGATTACACCGGCGTGCCATTTGTACGGCCGGCGTTTCGCTCATTGCTGGTGGAAGCCCTGCAGTCGGATTTCAGCGTGTTGCAGATCGCCACCGTGCGCCATCCTCTGGACCAGTGGATCAGCCTGACCCGCCAACCGGTTTTCCGTGACAAGCTGCCCATTGCAGACTTTCTTTCAGGCGCATTGCATTTCGCGCGGTTCGCGGTGGACTGCGGCTATATCCGCTACGAGGATTTTACCCGCGAGCACGACACCAGCCTGGTGCAATTGTGTGAAGCGCTGGAGCTTGCCTTTGACCCGCAATACCGTTCCCGCTGGCGTGATTACACCAATATTACCGGTGATGTGCTGCCGGGAAGGGCTGGCAGTGAAATTACCCCCTTGCCACGGCAGGCAGTTGGCGATGAGGAAACGCAGCGTGTGATCGAACAAAATGACTATAGGGAGATCCTGCGTTTATTAAACTATTCGGGCCAACAACAGAGTGACCGTGGTGCGCCTGGGACGAATTGATCGGTATGCCTTTACGGAAACTTCAGGCAATCTGCAGGGGATACAGCGTCATGCACACCCGGGCCAGGCCGATTGCTCCGGCTGGCGGTATAATAAACGCCCCGAATTGAAAATTGTTGGGGCATTCACTGAGGTTTGACTGATATGACGGACAATACGGTTGCCGCACTGTTTGGTATTTATGATCGTGCCCTGAGTGCGGAGTTTTGCCGTGACGTGATCCAGCGGTTTGAGAACGACCCACGCAAAACCCGCGGCAAGGTGGGTGAAGGTGCATACCGCCCCGATTTCAAGGGCACCACGGAAATAGATTTTGCGGATATCCGTCAGGGCTGGGAAGACGTGATCAATACCGTCAACCAGAGTCTGATGCTGCACTTGCGGCAATATATGAAGCAGTGGAGTGAGGCGTTCCAGTCGGTGGAAGTGCATCACGAAGGGTTTCGCATGGCTCGCTACAACCCCGGTGAGCAGTTCAATTGGCATTCGGACAATATCGGTAGTTCCTTCACCCGGGTGATGACGGTAATGTGGTATCTCAACACCGTGGAAGAAGGCGGTGAGACCGATTACAAGTGGATGGGTCAGGCCATCAAGCCGGTCGAAGGGCGCATGATGATCTGCCCTGTGGGCTGGCCGTTTTTTCACCGTGGTGCGCCGCCGGTGAGCGGGCCCAAATACACCATCATCACCCAATTGCATCAGAAGCGCCGGGTGGCGCAGGCCAATACGGGTAGCTGATAGCCACCAGGAGTCAGGATACGCATGACGCAAAGCGGCCACCGGGAATGGGAAAATTACTGGAATGAGCCGCGGCTTGCCGCCTGCATGCGTAATGAAGAGGGAAACTACGGCGGCGTGATTGGCCAGGAATGGCACCGGTTTTTCACCTCCCTGCAGAAGCATAGCCTGGTGGTGGATCTGGCCACCGGCAACGGTGCCATTGCGCTGTTGGCCCTGCAGGCATCAGACACCGCTGGCCTGGACTTGCAGGTCTGTGGCGTTGATGCGGTCGATATTGACCCTGCCCGGGTGCTGCCGCAACTTGCCGGTCAACTGCAAAGAATCAATTTCATAGGCAATACGCAGATGGAGCATTTGCCGTTTGCAGACCGTTCGGTGCACGCGGTTTCCGGACAGTACGCCCTGGAGTATTCCGACATGGACCTCACCATTGCCGAAATTGCCCGGGTACTGGCGGATTCAGGCCGGTTGAAATTCATCAGCCATACAACCTCTTCCGCGGTGTACGCAGCCACCCTGAAGCAGCTGCAGGAAATTTCCCAGCTGGAAGGCTGGGACCTGACGGGCCGGGTGCAGAAAATGGTGCAAACAGAGCCAGGCACCAGTCCGCATGAACGGGCAAAAAGGGCATTCGGCCGTTGTGCATGCGAAGCCATGCATGCACTGGACCGGGCAGAGGGGCAGAACCGTGTATTCCTCACCCAGTTCCTGGCCCGGTTGGGTGAAATTTACCAGCATCGTCACGACCAGCGGAAGAAAAAGACTCTGGCTGAACTCAGCGACGTCGATGCTGATTTGAAAGCCCATCAATTACGCCTGGAAAGCCTGCGCAAAGCGGCCCTGAACAAGCCGGCCATCGCCGCATGTGAACAACTGCTGCAACGTTGTGGATTCTGCCTGCAAGATTCAAGGTCTGTACGCGAGGCGCCGGACCGGCGCCCACTGGGCCATTGTTTTGAAGCCAGCCTGATCCACTGAGGCTGCTGATGGAACTGCGGTCATCGTGAAACTGTCCGCCCCACCGGATTCAAGCCAGTCTGACCTTGTCAGTCCGGACTGGTTTCTGGCCGGTATCGACCCACCGCATGACCGCTTCCATTTCGCCCGCGTCAGCCAGCAAACCTACCGCGATTCCGCTTTTCTCGATCACCGGATCACACCCCGGCCAAGTGAGATGCGGTCACTGACCGCTGAGCAACTCTGCCTGCAGTCAGCATCCGCCAGCAATTCTCCGGCCGCATGGATTTTTCACACCGCTTTTTGCTGTTCTACGCTGTTGGCGTTTTGCCTGGATCAGCCGCAGCACACGCTGGTGCTGCGCGAGCCTGCAGTCGCCTCGTCACTGGCGCAGTGGCTGCGCGAGCATGGCGAAGAATCCTGGGATGGCGGTGCACGACATGTAATGGCCCTGTTGTCCAGATCGTATGCACAGCAGCAGGTGCTGATCAAGCCGTCCAACTACGCCAATGCATTGCTGGGCGGAGTCCTGTCAGGCCGCTGGCTGGATTCCGCCGCCGGGCACGCCCCGCGCTGCCTGTTGATGAGCAGCAACCTCAACAACCTGGTGGTTTCCGTGCTGAAGAAAAGCACGGAAGCCGCCCGTTTGTTGCCCGGCTTTCTGCAGTCGCTGATGGTGGATAGCGATTACGCTGACAGGCTGAACCTGCCCGCCCTGGACCGTCTGGACCTGGCGCAGCAGGCCGTGCTGTTCTGGCATTGCCAGCGCTATCACTTCCAGCAGGTCATGCATGGCCAGCCCTCGGGCAACTACCAGGCCCTGACCATGGAAGCGTTCCTGGCCTCTCCGGAAGAAACCTTGCACAGCGTGGACACGTTTCTGCATCTGGGCTTGGGACCGGAGCGCATTCATCAAACCGTTGTGGCTGGTGCGTTTGGCAGGCATTCCAAGGCCGGTGGCACCTACAGTCCGCAGCAGCAACGTGCAGAGGCCCTTCAGGTCAGTTCGAAATTCGGCGCTGAAATCACCGCGGCCCGGCAGTGGGCCCGGCCATTCTTGCGTGAATTGCCGGTTGAGCCACTGACACCGCAGGAAGACCCATTTGCCGAATAAGCCGGGTCTTGCTCAGGCTGTGGCTGATGACTCCTGCCAGCGAAAGCTGTAGTTCGCGGCTACGGTGATGCGCGGCAATTTCCCCAGATAGGGCGTCACCTCATGCTGGATGAAGGAAGGAAACACCAGCAGTTCCCCCGGCTTCATCGGGTAGTTCACTGAGCCGACGTGGTGCGGGCGTTGCCAGTTTGAATTACCGGCATCACGGTACATGTGCGCGGTGGTGCGCGGATCCTTGAAGTTAAGCGTGCCGCTCAAGGGCAGGTCTGTCGGTGTTTCGCCGGGGTCGACCATGTATACCGCCGACCAGGATGCATTGGAATGGATGTGGCTGGATATATAGCCGCCAAAGTGGGTGACGTGATACCAGGCATCCGTTATCACCCGCAAGCGGCTGCAGTCCTCGGGTGAGTAGCCGTTGGTACTGGCTACCGCGTGCAGCACGCCATGCAGGAAAAACATTTTCAGTTCCTGGATGGCTGGATGAGGGTCGCGGAACAAGTCAAACGTACTTTCAAATATGCGGACCTGGTTACTCGGAATGTACTCCTTGTTGCGGTACTTCTCGCCTTGCGCCTCCTGTTCCAGGATAAGGCCTTTCAGCGCCTCGTTCAGCGCTTTGGGTTGTGGGTAGCTGGCCGAGAATACCGGGGTGGAAAAATCGCCCCAGCTTTTGATTTCAGGTTTTTGTGTGTTGGCTGGCATACAGGGTGTCCCCGCGGGTCCAGGTGAAAGAGTCGTGGCTGCCGGCCTGTCTGTCAAGTGGGCAGAACCGCAATCGTGTCCACTGCCCCGCACAGGGGTCAGACCGCCGAGGATTTCAGCTTGCGCGCAATGTCGGCTTTGGCGCTGCGAATCAGCGAATCCCGGTCCAGCGAGTCCTGGATGGCCTTGGCCACCTCGCGTGGGCCGTTTTTACCCCAGGACTTGCCCCTGGCGAACCAGCTTTGCGCGACCTGGCCGGTCAGGTAGGTTGCGTACCACGCCAGGCCACCCTGCGCGGACGCCGTTACCACCGTGGATAATCCGGCGCTGGCGGTTTTCATCGCGCTGGACGCCAGATTGATGCCCCAGTAAGCCCCCATCAGGGCTGCCAGTTGGGCGGAAATGGTCAACACCAGCTTGGCGGCTTCGCGGCGGGACAGGCGAAACCCGTAAACCTCACCGAGGTGAATAACCATGGCCACGTCGGTGCCGGCCGCTGCGATCAGGTCGGCGATCGGCACCGGGTTGGCGGCCACCACCAGCCCCTTGACCATGCAGTAGTTGCGAATAATGCGTTCGGCCACCGTTTTACGCGCGGCCACGATGCGGCGGGCGACTTTCTCGTCCAACTCGCTGGCAAATACGGACGCATTGAGCGCCACCAGCGCCTTGCCTTCTTTTTCCAGCAAGGTCCACAGTACGGAACGCAGTTCACTGACCTCAACCGGGCGGGGCCGGCGGGTTTCACGTTCCGTGCCATCAGGCTCTGCGATGATGACGGTTTCATCGCGTGGTTCCGCGGCCGCCGCCAGCACCAGGCTGGCCGGCAGCAAATCAGCTGTGCGCTGGCGCAGGCGTTGCAACAGCAATTGCTGCTCGGAACGGGTGTAACGGTCCGCTTTATTCAACACCAGGATCACGTTGCGGCCCGCTCTGGCCAATTCATTCAATGCCCGGAATTCCTGTTCGGTAAGGTCTGCCTCGCAGACAAACAGGATCAGGTCGGCGCGGCGGCTGACCTCCCGAGCGAGTTTCTCGCGCTGCTGTCCATCGAGTTCATCAATGCCGGGTGTGTCAATCAACTGTACCCGACCTTGCTGCAGCAGCTGCCACTGGCTGCGGGCTTCCTGTTTGGTTTCGCCATGCAGTGGGCTGGTCTGGAAGCGGTGCTGGCCCAGCAGGGTGTTCAGCAGGGACGATTTGCCAACGCCAACACGGCCGTATGCTGCAATGTGGATTTCTTCCTGCTGAATCTTATGCGCGATTTGTTCAATCTGCTCAAACTCTTGCGCCAGTTCAGCGCGCACCGGTGCCGGAATGCTGGAGTCTTCCAGCAGCCTGCCCAGGTTGCTGTAGGCGGCGGCCAGATGGCGTTCCTGTTGCGTGAGGTCAGGTTTCCCGTTGTCCGTTACGCGTGAGTGCCATTTTTGCAAAACGGACCGCACCGGATTCCAGATTCTCATGTAACAGTTCCTCAAATGCCTGCGCCGCCGGGAGTGGCCGCAGCTCGCCACGGCTGGCCAGGGTAGCCGCCGCTGCCCGGCCCAGGCTGTCGAATATCATGCCATACGCCACGGCGTGAACCATGCCGCCGGTCAGCGTGCCAATGCCGGGAAACGCTTTCAGCGCGTTGCCGGCAATGGCCAGTGTAATGGCGGTCATATTCTTGACCTTGCCACCCGCCAGCCGCAAAAACGATTCAATCTCCATTTCCTTGACCGGCACGTCGTACAGGCTGGACAGTTCGCGCATCAGTTGCGTGGCCAGTACACCCTGGATCACGAGGTCGGACCCTGGTGCAACGGCTGCCAGTGCGCCAACCACAGCGCGGCGGGCGTAGCGGCTGACCAGTTCATCGGCCTGCTGGCTGCGATGCCGCGATCGGGCTGCAAGCAATTTGTCGTTGGCCAGCATCAACACCGCGGTATCCCGCAACGACTCCATCAATTCCCGGTCTCGGTCAAGCAGGCTCTGCACCGCGTGCAGCAAGGGCAGAATTTCCGCTGGCCGTTGCCGGCTTACCCGTTCTTCAATGCCTTCACCCAGCAGCCGTACCACGTCTTCACGGCCGCCCGCCTGGATGGTTACCACGTTCTCGGCAGACAGCCTGGAGTGTTGCTGCAAGCGGTGGCGCAGCTGCTCCAGCTCATCAGCGGTGTAGCGGTCGGATTTGTTCAGTGCCAGCACGATCGGCTTGCCCAGTTCCCGCAGCTGGTGCAACTGCCTGGCCTGGCTCGCCGTGAGGTCGCCGTCACACAGAAATATCACCAGATGGGCGCGGCGTGTTTCCTCCAGCGCCGGCGTTTCTTCGTCAAAATTAAAACCGGGCAGGTCAGCAATAACCACCTGATCCCCGGATGGAGCGGTCCAGCGATAATGCGTTATCACCTGCGTGGTACCCGCGCGCGCATCGCAATCTATTTCCGCCTGTGGCAGCAGCGCTTTGACCAGACTGCTCTTGCCGCTACTCACTTCACCGTGGATGGCGATATACAGTTCGCCACTGGATTTTCGCCGGCGCTGTTCACTGATTTCATCCAGTGCGTGGCTGATATCCACACCCTGGCGCGCTGCTTGCAGCAGATCGTTCTGCAGGGATTCAGCGTCAGCCGGCGCGGTCGGGGCGGCTGGGCCGGGTTTGCGGGAGGGCCGCAGCCACGACCAGAAGCCGATGGCGGTAACCAGCGGCAATGCCAGCAGCAGAATGGCATAAGTCCAGCGCAGCCAGGCAGGCGCCTGCTGCAGGTAATTCCACACCGACAAGGCGGTATCGGTGGCCAGCAGGAACAGGAACAGCACCACCAGTGCTGCCAGCATAACCACAGCACTGACCAGCCACTTCAGTGGCATGACCCATCCTGCGGCCACTGTGAGGAGGTGCCAGGAGGCAAGGGGAATGCGTAATTCATGGCCTTATTCTAACAGCCGTTGCATGAAATGCCTTGGGCAGGTACATTGGCAATTACGGGCACCGTGCGCCCTGTTTCCGTCAGCAGTTCTACGGTTCAATTGCGGTGTCAGGGGGTCACAATGCAGGGCATGAATTCTTCTTTTATGCGGCCCAGGCGGCCGCTTTCCCGTCTTTCCAGCTCATTGTTTGGAGTGTGCCGCGGCACACCTCCACGGGTTCGCGGCGCCAGCCTGCCCGAGCATTTCAGCTTGTGCCGCCTGGGGCTGGTGCGCCATGAATTGCGCACGCCACTGGCAGGCATTATGGGCATGGCCGAGTTGTTGTCCGACTCACCCTTGCGCAGCGAACAGGCTGCCTGGCTGGGCGCCCTGCAGCAATCCGGACGACAGTTGCAGTGTTTGCTCGAGCGGGTCAGCCGCTCAGGCCTGGCCCCGGTAATGCCGGCCGGACTGAGGCAGCATTCGTTTGATGGCCACCGGTTTCTTGAGCAGGTGATGCTGTCACACTGGCCAGAGGCAAAGCGCAAACACCTCGGGCTGTACCTTGAAGTGGACCAGGCGTTACCCACGCAGTGGCATAGCCATGCGCCGACCTTGCGGCAATTACTGGACAACCTGATCGCCAACAGTCTGAAGTTTACCCAGGCAGGCCATGTGCTGCTCCGTGCGCGATTGCAAAGACACGCTAGCGCCGCAGGCCCGGCCTTGTCGCTCTGCGTGGAAGATACCGGGGTGGGGTTTTGTGAACAGGCGGACCAGTCGGTTTACGCCGTGCGTGAACAGGGGCAATGCACCCCGCAGATGGCCATCAGTGGGCGCGGCATGGGATTGCAGATCTGCCGCTACAACACGCAGTTGCTGAAAGGCCAGTTGAGCAACCAGTCCGTACCGGGCGATGGCAGCCGCTTCGAACTGGTATTGCCGGAGGTGCTCAGGCAACAAGCCAGTGGCATCAGGCAGCGGCCGGCGCTGCTGGGTACCCTGGTTTGCCTGCTGGGTCTGTCCGGGCCTTTGCGCGCTGTGGTTGAGCACCTGTTGGGTCGACTTGGCATCGGTATTGTGCGGATGCCATCGCAGCACATGGATCGCTTGCCTGAGGGGGTACAGGTGGTGATCTGTGACCCCGTGCATGCCCGGCGCCTGCGCTGGCTGCCCGGTTTGCATCAGTGGTGCGCGCAAGCCATGCTGCTGTCGCCGGATTATCAGGTGTCCGATAGTGGAGCGCCAGGCCCACCCAGGCTGGCCTGTACCGCCTTGCCTCAACCAGTGATCCGCTCCAACCTGGAGCCTTTGCTGTTACAAGTGGCACTGCAGCGCGCGCTGCAGGCCGGAAAAGGGCTGGAATGACCTGCCGCCGGCCTCAATCACCGGCCTGGTGGAAGGCCGGGCTGTACTCCGCCACTGCACGGATAAGACCATCCAGGTGGTCGGGATTGACATCAGGTGTAATGCCGTGGCCCAGGTTGAACACATGGCCCGGGCCTTTGCCAAAACTGTCCAGCACCTGTTCGGCCTCATGGCGGATCACTTGCGGGCTGGCCAACAGGATGGCCGGGTCCAGGTTACCCTGCAGCGCTACCCGATCGCCCACGCGGGCCCGGGCTTCGGCCAGGGAGATGGTCCAGTCAACACCCAGCGCGTCGCAGCCGGTATCTGCCTGCGCTTCCAGGTGGGCATTACAGTTTTTGCAGAACAGGATGACCGGCACCGGGTTGCCATCGTGCTGACGTTCCAGCCCTTCGACGATACGTGCCAGGTACTGCAGCGAGAAGGCCTGGTAGGCCGGGGGCGACAGCACGCCACCCCAGGTATCGAACAGTTGCACCGCCTGGGCACCCGCGCGAATCTGCGCATTCAGGTAAGCGGTTACCGCGTCGGCCAAGCGGCCCAGCAGATCATGTGCCAGCGCCGGCTCGTTGTAGATCATCTGTTTGACGAGGTTAAACGTTTTGCTTGAACCCCCTTCCACCATGTAGGTGGCCAGGGTCCATGGGCTGCCGCTGAACCCGATCAGCGGCACCCGGCCATCGAGTTCCCGGCGTGTGACACTGATGGCATCCATGACGTACCCCAGTGAATCGGCGATGTCCAGTTTTGGCAGTTGTTTCACCTGTTCAGCGGAGCGGATCGGGCGCTCAAACTTGGGGCCTTCACCTTCTGAAAAGTACAGGCCCAGGCCCATCGCATCGGGAATGGTAAGAATATCCGAGAAAATGATGGCGGCGTCCAGGTCAAATCGTCTCAGCGGTTGCAGCGTCACTTCGCAGGCCAGTTCCGGCGTACGGCACAGGTTCATAAAACTCCCGGCCTGCGCGCGGGTGTTGAGGTATTCGGGCAGGTAGCGGCCGGCCTGGCGCATGATCCACACCGGGGTGCGGTCCACCGGCTGGCGCAGCAGGGCGCGAATGATTCGGTCGTTTTTCAGGGTCATTGCGGTATTTCCTGGTGTTTGGGGTGGCCGCTTCAGCCACTGGTCGAACGGCAGCTTTCCATCGCGCGATTGATTTCCGTGGCACTGCTCTGGCGGTCAATGACAGCGTCACCCAGGGCGTTCAGCAAAATCAGCCGGATGCCACTGGCGAGGGCTTTCTTGTCGAGTTCCAGTGCATCGTTCAGCTCTTGCAGCCCCAGTGAATCCGGCAGTGAAACAGGTAGCTGAAAGCACGACAGTAATTGCCGCAAACGGTCCGAGCTACCGGCGGCACACAGGCCTCGTTGTTCGCTCAGGCGGGCGGCGATGACCATGCCAATGGCCACCGCTTCACCGTGCAGGTAGCGCTGGTAGCGGGTGACGGTTTCGATGGCATGGCCAAAGCTGTGGCCGAAGTTCAGAATGGCGCGTATGCCGCTTTCGCGCTCATCCGCAGCCACTATTTTGGCCTTGTTGGCCACGCAGCGGTCGATAAGGTGACTCAGGGCGGCTGGTTCGCGCTGGCTGATCTGCTCGCTGGAGGACTCCAGCCAGTCGAAGAATTCGCTGTCCATGATTGCGCCGTACTTCACCACCTCGGCCAGACCGGCCCGGTATTCACGTTCCGGCAGCGTGTTCAGTGTGCGGGTATCAATCACCACGGCGGCCGGCTGGTGGAAAGCCCCGATCAGGTTTTTGCCGCGGGCGTGATTGATGCCTGTTTTGCCACCAACCGAGGCGTCCACCTGGGCCAGCAAAGTCGTAGGAACTTGCAAAAACTTCACGCCGCGCATGTAGCTGGCCGCGGCGAAACCGGTCATGTCACCCACCACGCCGCCGCCCAGCGCGATCAGGTTGACGTCCCGCCGCGCCTGCATGTCTACCAGTCGATCGATGATTTCCGACCAGGTGGACAGGTTTTTGTGCTGTTCCCCATCCGGCATGACATGAACTTCGGCCTCCCGGCCCGGCAGGGCAGAGCGCAAGGCGTCAAGGTACAACGGCGCCACCACGTCGTTGCTGACGATCAGTGTTTTGCCGTCGCCCAGATGATGTTGCCACAGCGATTGGGCGGACAAGGCCCCGGCACCAAGGTAAACCGGGTAGGCATGGTCGGCCAGTTCGATGTTGATGGTGTGCATTTCAGCTTCCATGGCTGGTTTCACCCGCCTGCCCGGCGGGTTGATTGCTGGCATTGAATTGCTTCAGCGCTTCCATAATGGAATGGATGGTGCCATCAACATTGCGACCGCGAATGGTTACAGTGATGTCCGCAACTGATTCGTACAGGGGGTTACGGATTTCAGCCAGTTCCAGCAACTTTGCCTGTTTATCGTCCGTTTGCAGCAACGGCCGGGTTTTATCCCTGCGCAAGCGGTCCAGTTGCTGCTCCACCGACGTGCTCAGATACACCACGGTTCCGCCTTGCTTGAGCATCTGCCGGTTCTTCTCACTCAACACGATACCGCCACCGGTGGCCACCAGCACGTCACTCATTTGCGACAGCTTGTCCAGCATGCGGGTTTCGCGTTCCCGAAAACCGGATTCGCCCTCGATATCGAATATCAGGTTTACGCTGGCCCCGGTAGTGGCCTCGATCTCGTGGTCGCTGTCATGGAATTGCAGGCCCAGTTTCTGGGCCAGACGTTGCCCAATGGTGGTTTTGCCTGAACCCATGGGACCAACCAGAAAAATGTTACCTCTACCCTTCACCGTGCCGCCGCCTTAAATCCAACGTGCACGACGTGTGAACTTTGGGTACCATGGCGGAACTTTTTTCACACCTTCTTTTCCATTCCAGATGATTCGATTTTTCATACTGTTTGCAGTGCTCCTGGTCGGGCTGTTCACGCTGGAGATTTTACAGCCGGCGGAAAAGTACGTCATCCTGCCATTTACCTCGTTTGTGGCTGATGTCAGCGTATGGATTATCAAGTTTTTTGACGATGGCGTCGTGGCCCATGCCAACGTGATCAGGGACCAGGCGAGTGGCTTTGGAGTACGCATCGAACGCGGGTGTAACGGCGTTGAGGCGATGATTATACTGTTTGCGGCGCTATTTGCCTTTCCTGCGCCACTAAAAAACAAGCTGATCGGCTTTGTGGCTGGTTTTTTCGCCATTCAGTTACTGAATCTGGTACGTATCGTAAGCCTTTTTTACCTCGGTCAGTGGAATCAGGTGGCGTTTGAATGGTTCCACCTGTACTTGTGGCAAGCCCTGATCATCATGGATGCACTGGTGGTCTGGCTGGTGTGGTTGCGTACCCTGCCGCAGGCCAAGCTGAAACGCCAGATGGAGGCTGCGGCCAGGCAGGATGGCTGATGACCATTGCAGGCCGGGCCCGGCCGGGCCCGTTGACTGCCGATAAGTGGTGTTGCGATGTTATCACCGGAAATCATTAATCGATTCAATGAGTGCCTGGAAACGGCGCGCCAGGCCGGTGAGCCTGAGCCCACTGCCATGGTGTTGGCCACTACCGATGGTCACGGCGCTGTCGCCAGCCGCACGGTTCTGCTCAAATCCATAGATTCAGGCGGCTTCACCTTTTACACCAATACACAAAGCCGCAAAGGCCAGCATTTACAGGCCTGTCCGCGCGCTGCGGCCACTTTTCTCTGGAAAGCCAGCTTTTGCCAGGTTCAGCTGGCTGGCGCTGTCACGCCGGTAACAGCGGCCGAAGCGGACGCCTATTTCGCCAGCCGTGACCGCGGCAGTCAGTTGGGTGCGTGGGCATCAGAGCAATCCCGTCCGCTGGCCAGCCGCGAACTGCTGGAACAACGGGTGGCTGAGCTGGAGCGGCAGTACCAGAACCAGCCCGTGCCACGGCCGCCGCACTGGTCGGGTTACCGCATTGAACCGGACGTAGTGGAGTTCTGGTATGGGCGTGAATTCCGCCTGCATGACCGCTTCAGCTATACACCGAAAGGTGATGGATGGCAGGTTCAGCGCCTGTATCCCTGAGCCAGACACCGGCACTCAGCCGGTGTGTTTCACTCTGTATAAAATTGTTGCCGAAAGGTCAGATCGAACGGCTTTTGTTCGCCTTCCAGTTTTACTTTTACGGTGAAATTGTAAGTTTCCATGTTATGAATCGGTAACAGGCCGATGTAATAGATGGCTTCTTCGGATTCAACGATTTCACGCATTTCCACGTCACGGCGCTGACCGGTCAGGTTGATGGCGCTGGTGGTGACCGCAGCGCGCACCGGCATGCCGACACCGGCTTCACCCTGGCTGTTATCCATTACCGTGATATTGACCAGGGCCCGGTTGGGCGAGCGGGTAATACCGTATCCCTGGGCGACCTGTGCGGGGATGTGGTTGGAGTTGATCACGTTGTAATGAACGGAGTATTTGCCGAATTCCTGCGACTGCTGGGCGAGGCAATCGCCTGCCAGCATTACCAGAACCAGGGCAAGTAATTTGCAAAGCAGTGGTTTCATACTTCGGACTCCCGATTGTTGCTGGGTCTGACAGCGCGGCGGCGTCACTACAGCCTGCGGGCTGGCCAGTGTGAACGGGCCATTCAGCCCGGTTTACTCACCATCCTAGCAGAAGAATCAGAAAGCGTATGCCAATCAGGGCCACCAGCGGTGACAGGTCAATTCCGGCAATCGGTGGAATGACCCTGCGAATGGGCCGCAGCACCGGCTCGGTCAGCTGAAATACCAGTGGAATGGCCGGATGGCGCAGCCCCTGGCCCAGCCAGCTGAGGATAACGGCGACAATGATCAGGAAGAAGTAGGTCATCAACAGCGTCATCAGCAGCTTGATGCAGGCGAAAGCGATGACCTGCTGGAAAGGCAGTGGCGCGGAACCAATTTTACTGACCAGCCAGATGCCCAGAACCTCAAGTAACAGCATCAGCACCACGGATGCGGTATCGAGGCGGCCGATGGAAGGAATTATTCGTCTCAATGGCACCAGCGCCGGGTTGGTGACCTTGACCAGAAACTGGGACAGGGGATTGTAGAAATCGGCCCGCACCCACTGCAACATCAGGCGCAGCATCACGGCGGCCACGTACAGACCTATCAGGGTGCTGACCAGATAGGAAAGCGCATTGACGCCGGAGGAGCTCAAGTCTGTGGCTCCCGGTTCATGCCTTGTCTCCGGCCAGTTCCTTGCCACGCCGTTCAGCTGCCTCGGCAGCTGCCAGCACCAGGGCGGCAAAACCGCCTCGTTCAAATGCTTCCAGTGCCGCCTGGGTAGTGCCGCCTGGTGAAGTAACCCGGCGGCGCAGTTCGGCTGCGTCTTCTTCTGCTTGCTCCAGCATGGCGCCAGCACCCGAACAGGTCTGTTCCGCCAGTTGGCGGGCGATGTCTTCGGGCAGGCCCAGCTTCGTTCCCGCTTGGGCCAGGCACTCCGCCAACAGGAAAAAATACGCGGGCCCACTGCCGGAAATGGCGGTAACGGCGTCCATCAGGTTTTCGTCATCAATTCGCACCACCTTGCCCGCAGCCTGTAATACACGTTCGGCCTGCTCCAGGTGATGTGGCCGGCAGGTGGCGCTGGCGCACATGCCGGAGATTCCGGCACCAATCAGTGCGGGCGTATTGGGCATGGAGCGCACAATAGCCTGCTGGCTGTCCAGCCCGGCGGTAATCTGACCGATGGTGATGCCGGCTGCAATGGACAGGACCAACTGCCCTGGTTCAATCGCGCCGGACAGGTCGGCCAGTACCATGGGCATCACCTGGGGTTTTATCGCTAGCACGATCACATCCGCACCGGCCGCGGCCTCCGCAGTGCTGGCCGAGACAGTGATATCAAAGCTCGACTGCAGGCGTTTCCTGGCGTCTTCATTCGGGTCTGCCACGTGAATCTGAACGCGTGTTCCATGCCGCTCTTTGAGGCCACTGATCATCGCGGTAGCCATGTTGCCGCCACCTATGAACGCAATTTGCATGAGTCTGGTATTCCTGTGGTTGGTTTGACGGTTCAGCTGTCGCGCGGGCCAAACAGGTCCGTGCCTACCCGCACCATGGTGCTGCCGGCAGCTATGGCCTGCTCCAGGTCAGCGGACATGCCCAGCGACAGCGTATCCAGTTTCAGGCCGTGCTCACACAGTTGTTCAAACAAGTGGCGCAAGCGCTCAAAGCTGTGCACCGGATCGTGACCATTGCCGGGCGGGCGGGGTATGGCCATCAGGCCCCGCAGACGTAATCTTGGCAGCCCGGTGGCGGTCAGTGCAAGTTGCAGTACATCTTCCGGCCGAATTCCCGATTTTTGCTCTTCTTCGTCTATGTTCACCTGCAAACAGATGTTCAGATCGGGCAGGTGATCCGGTCGCTGCCGCGACAGACGCTGCAACACTTTTTCACGGTCCACGCTTTGCACCCACTGGAATCGCGCGGCGATTTCCCGTGTCTTGTTGGACTGGATGGGGCCGATGAAATGCCATTCGATACCGAGGTCAGCGAGCTCGTCCTGCTTTTCTGCTGCCTCCTGCAAGTAGTTTTCGCCAAAAGCAGTTTGTCCGGCCGCATGCATTGCGCGGATTTTATCCACCGTCTGACGCTTGCTAACGGCCAGAATCCGCACCGAGTCCACGGGCCGTCCGGCCTGGCTGCAGGCAGTGGATACGCGTGCACTTACATTCTGAAGATTGGCGTTTAAGTTGTTCATCTTGCAGGAAGACTATGCATTGTTCTATGGTAGAATCTTGTGCCAGGGGTTTACGGACCGCACACCGGGTTTCTTTACGTTATATCCAGCATTGTAGCGTGACCGGTCAGATTCAAGGAGAGAACATGGATATTGCAGAGCTGTTGGCCTTTTCGGTCAAGAACAACGCATCGGATTTGCACCTTTCAGCCGGGTTGCCGCCCATGATTCGTGTTGATGGTGACATTCGCCGCCTGACACTGCCTGCGATTGACTCTCCCCAACTCAGTGAACTGTTGTACAGCACCATGAGCGACCAGCAGAGGCGCGATTTCGAAGCCAATCTGGAAGTGGATTATTCCTACTCCGTATCAGGACTGGCGCGTTTTCGCGTAAATTGTTATCACCATGACCGTGGCGTAGGTGGTGCGTTTCGTACCATTCCCGACTCAGTGTGGAAACTGGAAGACGTGGGTGCGCCGCCGGTGTTCCGGGAAATCATCGATGTTCCCCGCGGTCTGGTGCTGGTGACCGGCCCCACGGGTTCCGGCAAATCGACCACGCTGGCGGCCATGATTGATCACCTCAACTCGTATGTTGAGGGCCATATCCTGACCATTGAAGACCCCATCGAATTTCTGCACAAGAGCCGCCGCTGCCTGATCAACCAGCGTGAGGTCCACCGCGACACGCATGGCTTCAACCAGGCCCTGCGCGCTTCTCTGCGTGAGGATCCGGATATCATCCTGGTGGGCGAAATGCGTGATATTGAAACCATCCGGCTGGCCCTTACCGCGGCGGAAACCGGTCACCTGGTATTTTCCACCCTGCACACCAGTTCCGCGCCGAAAACCATCGACCGCATCATTGACGTCTTTCCAGCCGGCGAGAAGTCGATGGTACGATCCATGTTGTCTGAGTCACTGCGCTCGGTAATCACCCAGACCCTGCTCAAGCGGGTGGGCGGCGGCCGTGTGGCGGCCTGGGAGATCATGGTGGCCACGCCGGCCATACGAAACCTGATTCGCGAAGACAAGGTGGCGCAGATGTATTCGGCCATTCAGACTGGCCAGAACGTCGGAATGCAGACGCTGGACCAGGCCTTGGAAGCCCTGGTTGCCAGGGGCATCATTACCCGGCAGGAAGCCGGCAGACGGGCAGTTGATCGCAAACTGTTCCAGTAGGAGTAATGCCATGAGTACTGTAGACGGTTGGCTGAAACAACTTCATGAAGAAGTCGGCTCAGATTTGTTCGTCACGGTGGACGCACCGCCCTGCATCAAGGTGCACGGCAAGATAAAGCCCATTTCCACCGATATGCTGACCGCGGATGCCGCCCGTGAGGTGGTGTTCAGCATGATGACCGAGCGGCAGAAGAACGAATTCATTCAGACCAATGAATGCCAGTTTGCCTATTCTCTGGATGCTGAAGTGCGTTTTCGCGTGAGCGCATTTTTCCAGCAGGGCGTGATCGGCATGGTCTGCCGCCGCATTGAAAGCCGTATCCCGACGTTTGACGAGCTGGGCTGCCCCGATGTAATGGCTGAACTGGCGCTGCAAAAACGCGGCATCGTGCTGTTCGTTGGTGCAACCGGTACCGGTAAATCCACCTCCATGGCCGCCATGATCGGCTATCGCAACCAGCGCATGACCGGCCACATCATTACCGTTGAAGATCCAATTGAGTATGTCCACCGCCACGGCAAGAGCCTGGTCACGCAGCGTGAAGTCGGTATTGATACCGAATCTTTCGAAGTGGCACTGCGTAACACCCTGCGCCAGGCCCCCGATGTGATCATGATTGGCGAAATTCGCACGCGCGAGGCGATGGAACACGCCATCACCTTTGCCGAAACCGGGCACCTGGTTTTGTGCACCCTGCATGCCAATAACGCCAACCAGGCACTGGACCGTATCCTGCACTTTTTCCCGGAAGATTTCCGGGAACAACTGCTGCTGGACTTGTCATTCAACCTGAAAGCCACGATAGCCCAGCAGCTTATACCGTCGCTGGACGGCTCGCGGCGCTGGGCCGCGTTTGAAGTATTGATGGCCACGCCGCTGGTCAAGGACCTGATTCGCAAGGGCGAAATTGATCAGCTCAAGAACGTTATGCGCGACTCCGGCCATCACGGCATGGTGACTTTCGACAAGTGCATGTTCCGCATGTACAAGGAAAACAAGATTTCCTACGACGATGCGCTGCGCCATGCTGACTCAGCCAATGAAGTCCGCCTGATGATCAAGATGGACGAAGGCGGTGATGCCGACACCCTCACCCGGGGTCTGGAAGGGGTGGAAGTGCTGGGCGGGGACCACTAGTTCCGGTCAGCGGTACGTGTGGTGCGCCCATGCGCGCAGCACATTAACCCGTTGTTAACCCGCGCCCGCGTAAACTGGAGCCATCCGGCGCATGGTTGCTGCCCTTACCCGTGTGCAGTTTGATCTGGTGTTTCGCGTCGGCGTCCGGCCTTGCTGGATAAATTTCACGGCATGATTATCGTCAGCAACAGCAATGTTGCGCCAGGCTGGCCATTCGGGTGCAAAGGAGTACCAAATGCGCGTTTTGATAATTGAAGACAACCCCGATATCGCGGCGAACCTGGGAGATTTCCTGGAAGACCACGGTCACACGGTGGATTTCGCCGGTGATGGCGTGACCGGCTTGCACCTGGCAGTGGTCAATGATTTTGACGCCATCGTGCTGGATCTGGCCTTGCCGGGAATGGACGGTCTGGAAGTCTGCCGCAAGTTGCGTGGGGATGCGGGCAAGGATACACCGGTGCTTATGCTCACCGCGCGTGACCGCCTGGAAGACAAGCTGTTGGGCTTCAATACCGGGGCGGATGATTACCTTGTCAAACCATTCGAGTTACAGGAAGTCGAGGCTCGCTTGAAGGTGCTGGCCAGCCGTGGACGCCGCCGGGTACGGCGTGAGCTGAAAGTGGGTGACCTGGTATTCAATCTCGACACCCTGTCGGTGAAGCGGGGTTCCAGCGAGATATACCTTAATCCGATTGGCCTGAAGCTGTTGCAGTGCCTGATGGAAGCATCCCCCAACGTGGTCTCACGCAACGATCTGGAAATGGAAGTGTGGGGCGAAGAAATGCCTGACAGTGACAGCCTGCGTGTACACATTCATTCCTTGCGCAGTGCACTGGACAAACCATTCGGCAGCAGCATGATCCAGACCCGTCACGGCATCGGCTACCGGCTGGTGGAGTCAGATGCAGTACCGCCACAGGCTTAGAAGCCGGATAATCCTGTCGTTCCTGTTGTTTGGCACTGTGCTCAGTGCCCTGTTCGCGCTGAGCACACTGTCTTTGCAAAATTATCTTGAAGACCAGTTGATTGGGGCCACGCTCAAACAGGAGCTGGATGACTACGTCAACCAGTTACGCCTCGACCCCACCGTGGTGGAGCCGTTCTATACCCGCATCCAGGGTTATATCACCCGGCCGGGTGATCCCAACCAGACGGTCAGCGCCCAGGTGCGCGAGCTGCCTAGCGGGGTGCATGACGTGCGCATCAACAACGGTTACTTCAAGGCGGCGGTGCGCAAGGAAGATGATTTGTGGGCTTTCCTTATTTACGACGTCAGTGACAACCAGCTGCTGAAAAAGCAGCTGGTATTCGCGCTTGTTGGCGTAGTGCTGTTGTTCTCGGTGTTTTCGTTTACTTTGGGTGCCTGGTCTTCGCGTCGCGTGATGAAGCCGGTAACCGACCTTGCCAATCGTCTGGACATGCTGAGTGAGGAGCGCACGCCAGATCGCCTGGCCCATCATTTTGCCGATGATGAAGTGGGTCAGCTGGCAGCGGCGCTGGACAGTTATGCCGACCGCCTGCACGACCTGGTGGAGCGTGATCGCGAATTCAACGCCGATGTCAGCCATGAACTGCGTTCACCGCTGACCGTGATAACCGGCGCCACCGAGTTGCTGTTGGCGCAGCGCGATCTGCCGCCCAAGGTGCGCACCCGCATGCTGCGCATAGCGCGCGCGGCCAGGCAGTCCGCCGATATTACCTCGGCGCTGCTGCACCTGGTGCGTGCAGAGCAGGGCACCGACAAGGATACGGCTGCCCAGAACGTTGGCCAGGTGGTGAACGAAGTGGTTCACCTGTACGAGCCGCTGATTGGCAATAAAGATCTCCGCTTCCTGGTGCGCGAAGAGGAAAAGGTCAGTGTCATCGCACCGGAGTCCGTGCTGGCCGTGACGGTGGGTAACCTGATAGGCAACGCCATGCGCTACACCGCCAGTGGTGAAGTGCTGATCACCATTGGCAACGGCAAGGCCGTGGTGGAAGACACCGGCCCCGGAATTCCCGAAGAAGAACTGGAACACGTATTTGACCGTCATTATCGCGGCCAGAACATCACCGGCAAGGGCGCGGGATTGGGGCTGGCCATCGTCAAGCGCTTGTGTGAGCTGTATGGCTGGTCGGTGCATTTCAGTAACCGCGAGACCGGCGGCTTGCGGGCGGAATTGCGATTTTTTGGCAGTTGATTCAGTGGCCGGTACTCAATCACCGCGCCTGCTGGAGCATGCCGGGCCGAGTCTTGCACTGCAGGCCAAGCCCCGCTAACGTGTCACCCCAGACCATAGAAGTGGAACGTGTATGAGCATCATTTCCTGCCCGCAGTGCGGTAAAAAAATTTCCAGCATGGTGTCCCTCTGCCCGCATTGTGGTTTCGAGCTGGGGGAGGTTTCCGACGATGACCTGCTGGTGTTCCGGCAGCGTCAGGCCCGTGAGAAGGTCTATCGCCTGAATATGTACAGTTATGTGGTCATTACCATTTTCGTGGCGGCTTTTGGCTGGTATTGGTGGAGCACCAGGGGGTTTCAGCAACCATCCGGCAGTGGGCCATTCATCCTGATGGGTTTGAGTGCGGTGGCTTACCTCGGAGTGCGGGTTTTCCTGTTCCAGGCCAAGCGCAAACACAAAGAGCTCAAACGTCAGCTATTGTGAGCGGAATGCTGTCTGGGTGCTGCTCTTGCCCGGACCCGGGCAAACCGGTTTAACGAGGTGTAGAAATGTCGCGGCCTAAAGTGGAGTTTTTTACCGAACACGAGGAGTTGCTTGATTTTCCGCCGATTGCGGCCCGCAAGGCGCTGCCGGAGTGGTTCAGGCAGATGGCGCCCTCCATTGATTTGCCTCCCAGTAACACACGGTTTCCTTTTGGCTTGTCCAAGGCCTTACGCCTGTCCAATGTCAATGCAACCATCCGGCGTTGCCCGGGGATAATTTCCTACCTGTCAGAAGGCTATCTGATCCCGCTGTGGACTGATTTCCTGGTCCAGGTAAGGGGCAAGACAGTTTATGCCGTAGGTTCCAATGAACTGGCGCATGCATCGCCGCACAGCAAGCAGATGCAATATGACACCATGCCGCTGCCGGATGATTACCTGGCTGATTCGGTGAAATTCACCAATCCCTGGAAAGTGCGCACGCCGCCGGGGTGGTCGGTGTTGCTGTCGCAGCCGTTCTACCATTTTGAGCAACGCTTTACCGTGGTGCCTGGCGTGGTGGATGCTGATGCCTATCACCACATTCACGTCAATACCTTTTTCCGCAAAGGCGACCGCGACCACCAGCTGAAAATGGGCATGCCGTTTGTGCATGTGCTGCCGTTCCAGCGCAGTCAGCTGGAACTGGAGGTACGGGCCATGACCGATGCCGATCGCAAGCGCATGAAGCGGCTGGATTTCAAGGCCAAGCGTTTTTTTGGCAAGAACGCGGCCATCCGCGGGCTGGCTGACAGCGAGGATTAGGCCGGCCGCAAGCCCGGCGTGAGGTAGCCGGGCTGATGGTGACTTGCAGCGGGGAATCGCGTTACTGGATGCGTTCTACCCGAACCTTGGAGTTGTAGCCTTCCACCTTCAGTTGCCAGGTGCGGAACGCATGGGGCTCAATGGTAACCAGCGGGTTCTGAATCGCACGGATGTAGAATTTGTCTTTATCGGCCTGTTGCCAGATCATGCCGTTTTCCAGCTTGAACGTGGTCTGGCCGTCCCAGCCGGTAAACGAACCCACGATTCGGCTGGTGATGGTGGTGCGGTCCATGTTTTTCATGTTCTTGACTTCGAAGCCGCGCGTATCACCACCGCCGGCGGCGCCGGGTTTGGCCGCATCCAGCGTGACCAGTGAGCGGCTGCGTATCCAGCTATTAAGCGCTTCCAGCTCTTCCGGGGTGAGTTTGTCCAGCCCGGCAGCGCTGTATTCCTTGCCGCTCATTTGCTCTTCCAGGGAAGAAAAGGCCTGTTGCGCCATGGCGGGCGAGGCGGCTGTCATAATCAAAATCGCAATCAGCAGTTTTTTCATCGTGTAACCTTCAGGGACAAACCGGCGCAAGTTTATCATGATCGTGCAGTAGTTCGATGCATTGTTCCATTTTCTGCAACGCTGCTGCACCACGGTCAGGCTGGCGGGTAACCAAAGTGCCTGACCCATGGAGTCAGAAAAGCCTGCGCGGGTTCCATTTGCTGTTGATAATTTTTCCATCTGCCAATGGCACGGATGTACAACGGCTGGGCAACCTGGTGATAACTGGGTGTGGCGATATGCTGCTGCAGATGCTGGCGATAGTTCATCACGCCTTGATCCCAATCCAGCCCGAGAAACCGTATCAATGGCCGCATCTGACCCGCAAAATCGTCCACCAGTTGTTCGTACCGGATGGTATGCCGCGGGTTGGAAATAATGTCCAGTGACGACGTGGCTAGGCGCATCAGCTGGTCGTAATACCTCACGGTATCCATCAAGTCCAGGAAATAAGGCATGGCACCGGTCAGTTCAAAGGTCTGAAAGAAACAGGACAGGCAGGCGTCACGCGGATCGCGCAGGGCCACGATGATGTGTGCTGCCGGAAAAAGCCGGTGAATCAGCGCCAGGTAAGCGATATTCAGTGGCAGCTTGTCCACCACGATGCGGCGTTGCGGGTGCTGGCGATGGCTGTTCATCGCGGCCAGGTATTCCTCCCGCGCCGCCCGGAGGTGTTCGGGCTGCAGGTTTGCCAGGCCAGGTGCGCCTTCCTGTTCGAGCCATCGCTGGCGGGCCGGCGCGAGCAATTCAAGCTCCTCCAGCACTTCAATATCGGGGTGAGCGGCCAGCGCCTGATGCAGCAATGTCGTGCCGGAACGGGGAAATCCCACCAGGAACACCGGTGAACCGGCAGGTTTGCCGGCAGCCTCTTCCCCCGGCTCTCCGCCATGCGCTGACCAGTTGCTTGGCGGATTCTGCCGCAGCCAGTCCGACAGACGCCCCAGTGTGCTGATGCCATAGCTGCCGTTATCGTCCGGCTGGCCACAGGGGTGGTGGTTGCGCAGGATCAGGTTGCTCTCGCTAAAACAGGCGAAGGCTTGTGTATAGGCGCCCTGCTGGTCATGGCTTTGGCCCATCTGGTTCAGGGTAATGCTGCGATTCAAGGCCGAAGGCTGATCACGCAAAACGGCTGTCAATCGCTCCTGGGCCTGCGCATGCTGGCCCTGGCGGCGATCCAGTGTGGCCCGGGTCAGGTTGGCCATAAAGTTGTCCGGAGCCAGCTGCAGCGCCTGGTCGGCCAGCTTGCCAGCTTCTTCCAGCTTGTTGGCGCGTTCCAGCAAGAATGCCAGGTTGGCGGCCGCATCAGCGTGGCGGGGCATCAGCTCCAGAACTCTTTGATAATGCCGCATGGCCTGCTCAGGCAGTTGCAGCTGGGTCATGCAGCGGCCCAGCTCATAATGGGCATCTGTATCGAATCCACTGCGTTCCGCCGCTTTCTGCAAAGGCGGTACGGCTTGTTCAAACTGGCCCTGTTGGCGCAGCAGCCGGCCCAGCCACAGCGCGGCATGATGATTTTCCGGACTCGCTTGCCAGGCCGTGTGTAAGTCGGCTACGGCCTGATCATGCTGGCCAAGTTGGGCTGCGGCCAGTCCGCGCAAATGGAAAGCCGCAGCCGTGGCGGCGGCAGGCACCCCGCTGCCACCGAGAACTTTGTCGCACAAGGCCTGACAGCCTGGTGCATCGGACGCGTTAAGCCGCTCGGCGGCCTGCTGTAAATTGGCCTGATAGTCCGCCACCTGGTTACCTGGTAAACGCAGCGTCCGGACAGCGGCTGTGGTCTGGAGTGTTCAATGGCTACCACAGTGTGTAGGTGCTGAGAATGTACTTGGCGTTGCTGACCGGCGGCCGTCCGGCGTGACGGTACATCCAGTAGGGAGGAAACATCAGCAAGGAACCAGCAGTAGGCGCAATGCGGGTTTGCAGATCCACAAACTCGGTTTCGCCACCATCCGCCACATCGTTGAGGTACCACAAGAACACCAGGTAACGATCGGCGACCTCACGAATGGAGTCAAAATGCGGCTGAAAGCGGTCGTTACCACCCGGGTCATAACGCTTGATGATAAAAGGCGCCAGGGCTCCGGCTTCAGGCAATGCCGGGCGGATGCCGCAATCGGTTTCATAGCGGGCCTTGTAGTGGCGCAGACAATTGTTGAGGATGTTGTGGCAATTGAGTGACTGACATTCCGCCAGGTCCATTTCCAGCCAGCTGCTTTCCGCCAGACCGCTGCGGATGCTGGCGCCATTGCGCTGCTGTTTGGCTGGGTCCGATTCAAACCACGCCACCACCCGGGCACAGAAATCAGACGTCAGGGCATCCTTGTATACACGAATGTAATGCCGCAGGTCCGTCATTGGGGCAAACTCTCTCCAAAGGGCAACAGACGGGTATTATAGGCCAGCGGAAGCGCTCTGGTTCCGGCGCATCCGGGTGTTGGCGCACGGTAAAGTCCAGAAGCTGAAACAGAAACAGAAAGCTCAGAGGTCCTGCTGGTAACGGACGTAGGGGATGCGGCCGTAAATCGATTCAAACCGGTCGGCTGTCTCATCTGCCCCCGGGCGGTCATCCACGCCGGCGCCCAACACATTGCTGGCGCCAACACTCAGGTTGGCGTTCCAGGGGGTGCGCCAGGTGAAGTGCACGTCAAAGGTGCTCATGCTGTTCAGTGAGCCCTGGTTCAGGAAGTTGACCGAATCCCGGTAATATCCACGAATGCCGCTGCTGAATGATCCACGCTGCCATTCCAGGCCGAGACTTGCGGCATTGAATGGCTCGGCCAGGTTCCAGCTCAGTGGCCCCAGGCTGCTTCCATAGAAGCTGTCATAGTGGGCATCAAACACGCGAGTCAGTGCCAGCCCCAAATGCAGATCACCGGCATTATCCGTGGTAATGCCAAGCTGGAAACTCAGGTCGATGCCCGTGGTTTCGCTGTTCATCAGCGATGCCGTATTCATTCCAGGCATCAGCAGGTTGGCCGGTAATTGCGTCATCAGGCCGCTATCCAGCAAGGGCGATGGTGCCTGGACATTTGGCTGAAGAGCGGGCGTAGCGCCAGAGTTGAATTCCGAGGTAAACCAGTTAACCGCCGAAGTAAAACCGCCCAGCTGGAAATCCGCGCCCAGTTGCAAGGTCCGCCGGTCAAACAAGGGGGCTGACTGGTTAACAAAGCGGCATCCGGAAGCCGTATAGGAATCAGGTCCCAGGGTGCCATTCATGCACTGGATGCTGCCCAGTGACTGGAACGGCGCCTGGCTGGTGACGTGCTGCACGCCGCCAGTGATGTTCAGCTGCGGACTCAGCGGCACGTTCAGACTGGCACCCAGGCCCAGCATGCTGGTACCCGACGCGCTGGATTGCAGGTGGCTGCCTGGCTCCAGTATCAACGGGTGGGACAGCTGTAACTGCAGCTTGCGGGTTTCACTGCCACCCAGGTCAAATTCGAATGCGCTGCTTGCCGGATCGAGCACCATCGGCGTGCCCGGGTGAGGCATGCGCGCCTGGTTCGGGTTGGCGTGGGCCGCTTTGAGTAAATGAGAGCGGCTGGATCTTGAATCGTCCGCCACCGCCGGCACAGAAACGAGGCAAAACAGTGCCGTGGCCACACAGGCCATTCTCACTGGTTTAAACTGTCTGCTGCTGCGCCGCATTGCCGGTTTTGCCTTTATTCCGCCGAGTGAACAGGTAGTTCCTGAGTCTTGGAAAGCGGAGTTGCTTAAAAGTTTAACTCAATCATAGCAAAAAACGTGCAAAATCACGTAATAAATTACGTCAGACGGGCGTTTGGGGGCGTTGAACGGACCCATTTCCCGCCCCAACCCAAACAGTGGAACCGAAAATTATGGTTTTAACGCATACCCCGACCCTGCAGAGCGGCTTTATGGCGCCGGATTTCAGCCTGCCTGGCACCGATGGAAAACACTGGAGCCGGCAGCAATGCCAGGGCGAAAAAGGCCTGTTGGTGATGTTCATTTCCAATCATTGCCCCTATGTGCAGGCTATTAATCACAAGCTGGTCAGGGATGCCGGCGAGCTGATGGATCTGGGCATCGGCTGCGTTGCCATCATGCCGAATGACGTTGCATCCTATCCGGCCGATTCGCTGGATAACATGCGTCGGGTCAAAGCGGAGCACTCCTACCCTTTTCCCTACCTGATCGATGAAACGCAGGAAGTGGCACAGGCTTATGGTGCGGTGTGTACGCCAGACTTTTTCGGCTTCAACAGCAAGCTGGAGTTACAGTACCGCGGCCGCCTGGATGCCAGCGGCAACAAGACTGACCAGGGTCAGGCGCCACGCGAGTTGTACCAGGCCATGAAACAGGTTGCCGCAACCGGCCGCGGTCCGGAACAACAGTTTTCATCCATGGGGTGCTCGATCAAGTGGCGTTGATTTACCGCCGCCCACCACCCCGAATCACACAAGCGGCTGTGACTGGGTTAGTATTAACGCCGTTTTTTCAGTGCAGCTTCGCACACGATACAGAACTGTAGGCGGGAGAAACCATGAACCAATTACTTCTGGTAGGAATTGACTGCAGTAATTGCAGTCAGCGCGCCATTGACTATGCAGCGGCCTGGGCAGAGTCTACCGGGGCCAGGTTGGCCGTCGTGCACGTCATCGAGTGGTCACCGTACTCTTTCAGTACTGCGATGGAAAATGAAGTGCGCCACAAGCGCAGGGAAGAGGAGCTGACGCGCGCGCACAAGGAGATTGTTGATCCGGTGGTTGAATCGCTGCGCGCCCGCGGCATTGAAGTCGAGGGGATTATCCGCCATGGCCACCCGGCCGAGACCATCAACCAGCTGGCCATCGATATGGATGCTGCCAATATCGTGGTAGGGCGCAAGGGGACGTCGCGCCTGAAGTCACATCTGTTTGGCAGCGTACCCAGCATGTTGGTGCAAATAGCGGAAACGCCGGTAACAGTGGTTCCATAAGCAGCTTCGTCCGGAGAAATTCATGTTAAAAATCAAAAACCTGATTTTGTTGTTACTGGTGCTGCCGGTTTCAGTATTTGCCCAGGAGGGCATAGACAGCCAGATTGACAACGCGGTACGACCCTTTGCCAACGCGGTGTCCGGTTTCATTTTTTCTTCTTTTCCTGTTGCTGGTGTACAGATACCGTTTGTGCTGGTGTGGCTGATCGTTGCAGCTACGTTTTTTACGTTTTATTTCCGCTTTATCAACTTGCGGGCCATGGGCCACGGCTTTGCGCTGGTCCGGGGTGATTACAGCGATCCGACAGCGGCGGGTGAGGTTACGCATTTCCAGGCATTGGCCACGGCTCTGTCCGGCACGGTCGGGCTGGGGAATATCGCAGGGGTAGCGGTTGCTGTATCGCTGGGCGGCCCGGGCGCCACCTTCTGGATGATTGTTGCCGGCTTCCTCGGCATGTCATCAAAGTTCGTGGAATGCACGCTGGGCGTGAAATACCGCAATGAATATACCGATGGCTCGGTATCCGGCGGACCGATGTATTACCTGTCCAAGGGGCTGGCGGAACGCAGCGACAAGCTCAAGACCCTGGGCAAGATACTGGCCGTGATGTTCGCCATTTTCTGCATTGGCGGTTCATTTGGCGGTGGCAACATGTTTCAGGCCAATCAAAGCTTCAAGCAGGTGCTGTCCGTCACGGGCGGAGACGCCAGCTGGCTGGCTGACAAGGGCTGGCTGTTTGGCGTGGTGGTGGCCACCCTGGTGGGGCTGGTCATTATCGGTGGAATCCAGGGCATTGCACGGGTGACTTCAAAAATCGTGCCCTTTATGGCGATTATTTATGTATCGGCAGGGCTGCTGATTATTTTTATGAATATTACCGCAGTGCCTGCGGCTTTCGTGGCCATTTTCAACGGCGCATTCAGCCCGGAGGGAATGGCCGGCGGTGTGGTTGGCGTGCTGTTCCAGGGCTTCAAGCGGGCGGCGTTTTCCAATGAAGCCGGCATCGGTTCGGCGGCCATTGCCCATTCGGCGGTCAAGACCAACCGGCCCATTACCGAAGGCTTTGTTGCCTTGTACGAACCGTTTGTCGATACCATCGTGGTCTGCACCATCACCGCACTGGTCATCATCATCACCGGCACCTGGGACCCGAACGTTGATCCCAGCCAGGGCGTTTCGCTTACCTCCCAGGCCTTTGAGTCTGCCATTTCCTGGTTCCCATGGGTGCTGACCGTCGCGGTGGTGTTATTTGCTTTCTCAACCATGATTTCCTGGTCTTATTACGGGCTCAAGGCCTGGACCTACCTGTTTGGCGATTCGCTGATCACCGATATTGTGTACAAGGTTCTGTTCCTGTTCTTCGTGGTTGTTGGTGCTTCAATGCAGCTCGGTTCAGTGATCGATTTTTCGGATGCGATGATATTTGCCATGGCATTTCCCAACATCATTGGCATTTACTTCCTGGTACCGGTAGTGCGTAAAGAGCTGGATGAGTACTGGGCTGATTTCAAAGCCGGACGGCTGCAAAAGTTCGGACGAGCGGCACGCCGCGGCTGAAATCGGGATTTGTACGTAAATTCGGGCGCAATTGCGCCCTTAAGCCTTGCCCCGGTAGCTGCCTATCGGCGAAAATCAGAGGTTGATTCTGCCCGCCGTTGAACGCGGCGGGCAATTTTTCTTTCCGGCCACGTAAACAATCAGGAATTCGTAATGCCCACCCGTCGTGATCTTGCCAATGCTGTCCGTGCTCTTTCCATGGATGCTGTACAACAGGCCAACTCCGGACACCCTGGCATGCCCATGGGCATGGCCGACATAGCCGAAGTGCTGTGGAGTGACAATCTCAAACACAATCCGGCCAATCCGCAATGGGCCGACCGGGACCGCTTTGTGCTGTCCAACGGTCACGGATCCATGCTGTTGTACTCGCTGCTGCACCTCAGCGGCTATGACCTGCCGATTGAACAGCTGAAGAACTTCCGCCAGTTGCATTCCAAAACCCCGGGACATCCGGAATTTGGCGAAACCCCGGGGGTTGAGACCACCACCGGGCCGCTGGGCCAGGGCCTGGCCAACGCGGTGGGGCTGGCTCTGGCTGAGAAAGTGCTGGCCAACCGCTTCAACCAGGACGATATGGACCTGGTTGACCACCACACCTGGGTATTCCTGGGTGACGGTTGCCTGATGGAAGGCGTATCACACGAAGCCTGTTCATTGGCCGGTACAATGGGACTGGGCAAGTTAATCGCCTTCTGGGATGACAATGGGATTTCCATTGACGGCGAAGTGGGCGGCTGGTTTACCGATGACACGCCGGCCCGTTTCGAGGCCTATGGCTGGCAGGTTATCCGTGCGGTTGACGGCCATGATCCGGTTGAAATCCAGCAGGCCATTGATACGGCGCGTGACGAAACCAGCCGGCCCACGCTGATCTGTTGCCGCACCATTATCGGTTTCGGCTCGCCCAACAAGCAGGGCACTGAAGCGACCCATGGCGCGCCTTTGGGTGCAGATGAAATAGCCGCCACGCGCAAGCAGCTGGGTTGGGAACACGCTGCGTTTGAAATACCAAAGGATATCGCTGATGCCTGGAATGCCAGGGCGGAAGGGGCCAAAGCCGAGCAGCAGTGGCAGCAACGGTTCGAGGCATACTCCGCAAAATACCCGCAATTGGCAGAGGAGTTCAGCCGCCGGATGAGCGGCGATCTGCCACCGGACTGGGAACAGCAAACCCGTGATTTGATCGCAGGTATGCAGGAAAAAGGTGGCGACGTGGCCACGCGCAAATCCTCCCAGATGGCGCTGGAAGCGTTCGGGCCGTTATTGCCCGAGTTGATCGGCGGCTCCGCTGACCTGGCGGGCTCGAACAACACCATCTGGTCGGGAAGCGTGGACGTCAACCAGGGAACGGATCAGGGTAATTATGTTTATTTCGGTGTGCGCGAATTCGGCATGACGGCTGTTTGCAATGGCATCGCGCTGCACGGCGGTTTCGTGCCGTATAACGCCACCTTCCTGGTGTTTTCGGATTATGCACGCAATGCGGTACGCATGTCGGCGCTGATCCCAACCCGCAATATTCATGTCTACACCCATGATTCAATTGGCCTCGGCGAAGACGGACCTACCCACCAGCCGGTAGAGCATGTGGCCAGCCTTAGACTGATACCCGGGCTGCAGGTGTGGCGGCCGTGCGATACGGTTGAGTCCGCCGTGGCGTGGAAATGCGCCATTGAAAACCGTGGCCGGCCCAGTGCGTTGATTTTTACCCGGCAAAACCTGCCACATCAGAACAGGGATGAAGCCCAGTTGGCGGCCATATCCCGCGGTGGTTATATACTGAAAGAGCCTGCCGGCACTGCAGATGCCATCATTATTGCAACCGGCTCGGAAGTGGGCCTGGCTGCCCGGGCTGCCGAAGAACTGGCCGGGCAGGGTGTCGCGGTGCGGTTGGTTTCAATGCCCAACCCGGGATTGTTCCTGCAGCAGGAAGCTGACTATCGCGAATCCGTATTGCCCGCTGGTATCACCGCCCGTGTGGCTGTGGAAGCAGGTGTCAGTCATTACTGGCATCCTTTTGTGGGTGATCGTGGTCGTATTGTCGGCGTCGACCGGTTTGGCGCTTCAGCCCCGGGGAACACTCTTTTTGAACATTATGGTTTGACCGTTGCCAACGTCAGTCAGGCCGTGCGCGATTCCATCGCGGCAAACCAGGCCTGATAGCAGGCCCTTTATTATCCAGGAGTCAGAAAACATGGCGATCAAAGTTGCAATCAATGGCTATGGCCGCATCGGACGGAACATCATGCGTGCCCTGTACGAATCCGGCCGCACCGACGAAATACAGGTTGTTGCAATCAACGACCTTGGCGACGCGGAAACCAATGCGCACCTCACACGTTTTGATACCGCCCATGGCAAGTTCCCGTTTGAAGTGGAAGTGGACCAGGGTGACCTGGTAATCGACGGTGACCGCATCAAGGTGTTTGCGGAACGTGATCCGGCCAAACTGCCCTGGGGCGAACTCGGCGTGGACGTGGTGCATGAATCGACCGGTTTTTTCGCCAGCAAGGAAAAAGCCGGAGCGCATATCGAAGCCGGCGCCAAAAAAGTCATCATTTCCGCGCCCGGTAAAAACGTCGACAACACCGTGGTATACGGGGTTAACCACACGGATCTGAAATCCACCGACCAGGTGATTTCCAACGCGTCCTGCACGACCAACTGCCTGGCACCGCTGGCCAAGGTGCTGCATGCGGCCGTGGGAATTGAGCACGGCTTGATGACCACCATTCACGCCTACACCAATGACCAGGTGCTGACCGATGTGTTTCACTCGGATTTGCGCCGCGCCCGTTCCGCAACGATGAGCCAGATTCCGACCAAGACTGGCGCCGCCGCTGCCGTTGGGCTGGTGCTGCCGGAGTTGAACGGCCGGCTGGACGGTTTCTCCATGCGGGTGCCCACCATTAATGTTTCCGTTGTGGATCTGAGCTTTGTCGCCAGCCGTTCAACCACGGTGGACGAGATCAACCAGGTGGTGCGTGCGGCTGCTGAAGGTGAAATGAAGGGCGTCTTGGCATACAACACGCAACCGTTGGTTTCCATTGACTTCAATCACAACCCGCATTCATCCATTTTCGATTCCACCCTGACGCGCGTCATGGAAGGCAATCTGGTCAAGGTGCTCAGCTGGTACGACAACGAGTGGGGTTTCAGCAACCGCATGCTGGATACCACCATTGCGTTGGTCAACGCCTGACCCGGATTATCCAGCGTGACTTTCCTGCGAATGCAAGATATTGATCTCGCCGGCCGGCGGGTGATGATCCGTGAAGATCTGAATGTTCCCATCGAACAGGGGGAAGTCAGTTCCGATGCACGCATCCGTGCCGCCCTGCCCACGCTGCGGCTGGCACTGGAGGCGAATGCCGCCGTGCTGCTGGTGTCGCATCTTGGGCGGCCGGTGGAAGGTCAGCCGTCGGAGGAGTTTTCACTGGCTCCGGTGGCCAGGCATTTGTCCAAGCTGCTGGACCGTGAGGTCCGGCTGGTGGTCAACTGGCTGGACGGCGTTGAGGTAGCGCCGGGTGAACTGGTGCTGTGTGAAAATGTGCGCTTCAATGTCGGTGAAAAGGCCAATGATCCCGGCCTGGCCGAACGCATGGCCGGTTTGTGCGATGTGTTCGTGATGGATGCATTTGGTGCCGCTCACCGCGCCCAGGCCTCCACCGAGGGTGTGATCAGCAAGGCGCCTGTCGCCTGTGCCGGGCCTTTGCTCAGCCGGGAACTGGACGCGCTGCATCAGGCGCTGAACAAGCCGGAGCGGCCAATGCTGGGCATCGTTGGAGGTTCCAAGGTGTCCACCAAGCTTACCGTGCTGGAAAGCCTGTTGAATCATGTTGATGAGCTGATCGTGGGCGGTGGTATCGCCAACACGTTTATTGCTGCGGCCGGTTACAACGTGGGCAAGTCATTGTACGAGCCGGACCTGGTCCACGAAGCGGCATCACTGATCAGTCAGACCCACGACAGGGGTGGCGCCATTCCAATTCCCAAAGACGTGGTGGTGGCCAAGTCATTTTCCGCGGAAGCGCCCGCCATGGTGCGTAAAGTCGACGCAGTACAGGACGATGACCTGATCCTTGATATTGGTCCGCTGACAGCTGTTGAATATGCCGGCATCATTGCCGGCGCTGGCACCATCATCTGGAATGGTCCGGTCGGCGTATTTGAATTTGATGGATTTGCCGCCGGCACCCGCGCCGTTGCCGAAGCCATCGCGCGTTCCAGCGCGTTCAGTATAGCCGGCGGAGGCGACACTTTGGCAGCCATCGACCGCTTCGACGTTGCCGACGAAATCAGCTACATCTCCACCGGAGGTGGAGCGTTCCTGGAGTTCGTGGAGGGCAAAAGCCTGCCCGCGGTAGCGGCCCTGGAAGCGCGCGCTGGTCACTGACCGCTGACCGCTTTTCAGCTTCCGTTTTCACCGTCCGATGCATAGCGGCGGTCAGTCGCTGCCAGTGCGTCAAAGAATTCCGGCGCGTGCTGCCGGTAGTGTTGCCAGCGTGCCACCGATGCCTGGTGTACCGGTTGCCGTGCTTGCCAGCTGCTGGCCGTGCGCACCGCACGGGCGTGCTGCTGGGAGCTGTCCATTGATGCGGTCCACTCAAGCCCGAGAAATTCCAGCACGGTTTTAAGCGTCGCGGCAGGCGCAGTCACCAGGTCCTCATAGGCCAGGGAGTGAATGCGTTCAGGGGCCTGGTCCTGCCAGAAAGACATGATGGAGCGGTATCCCGCGTAGTAGTCCTCAAGATCATCCAGGCGGTTGGCGAATCCGGCATCCGCGTGCTGGAACAACTGGCAGAAACAAGACAGGCAGCTGTCGCGGCCATCGCGGCTGAGGTGGAGAATTTTTGCTTCGGGCATTACCGTCAGCAGGAAACCGACAAAGCGAAAATTCAGCGGATTCTTGTCTATGTAAATATGATCACCCGGCCCGTCCAGTTGTAAATGCGTCCACAGTTCATCGGCAATGGCCGACCGCTCGGCGGATGACAACGCGTGTGCCGGCCCGTGTCGCGTGGCCAAGTGTGACAGGAAATTGAGTTCGCCCCGGCCAGTAATCCGCTCATGCCGGTCCAGCAGCTGTTCCAGCAAGGTCGTTCCGGAGCGCAGCATGCCCATGATATAGACCGGCTGGCGGCCGCCGCGGGCGGGCCTGAGCTGCCGTGCGTGGCTTGCGGCGACGGGTTGCAATGCGGTATCGCGCTGCCGGTGCCAGCCACTGCGGTCCCAGGGCTGGGCCTGGTGGCGCAGCCGGTTGCCGCGCACAAAGGCTTGCCAGGCATCGCCCCAGCTGCCTAAATCATCCAGCGCCTTGCCCCGTGCGAATGCCAGGCACATGTCCGCTTCCGGGCCCAGCGATGATTGCGCGGCTAGCTGGATGCGCTGCCAGTCCGCGTTTTCACGCGACTCAAAGCGTTGCAGCTGGGCCAGGTTAAGCCACGCGCCGCCCAGGCCGGGGTCAGCGTCCAGTGCATTTCGATAGTGATCCAGTGCGGGTTCGAATTGCCCCAGCGATTGATGCAGCCGTGCCACGCGAAAATGCAGGCCGGCGTCAGCGGGCGCGAGTTGCAGCGCCATGTTCATGGTGCTAATGGCTGCCGTCGCCTGGTGGCTGTCGCGCAGGAATCCGCTGACCTTCAACAGGCAGGTCAGATTGTGCCGCTGGTGCCGCGCCAGCGACAGCAGCGCCTCCGCTGCCTTGCCGGTCTGACCCTGCTCACGCAGCAGGTAGGCCAGCGCGAACGCGGCGTTCTCATCGCCCGGTTGTTCTGCCAGTAATTGAACCAACAGCGATTCGGCCCCGGCGGGCTGGCCGTTCAGCCGCCGTGCATTGGCCAGCCAATAGCGCGCTTCGCGGCTTTGCGGCGCCTGCCGCACGGCCGCTTCAAGATGACCTGCCGCTTCACCGCCGCGTTGCTGCTCAACGGCCCTGATGCCTGCTTCCAGTTGTCGTTGCCAGTCGGTATCGCTCACGTGCCGGGCCTGTGGTTGGTTTTTCCCGCCCAAGCATAACTGCTCATCCCGGCGCCCGAAACGGTTTGTGCGGAATGTCATATCAAGTGGGTATAATCGGGTGTATGAAAAAAGACCAAGATCCGATTGCTTCAAAAATCCGCCGTACCAAGATCATTGCCACACTGGGTCCCGCGACCGACAAGCGGGAAAGCCTGCATGCTTTGATCAAGGCCGGGGCCGATATGCTGCGCCTTAATATGTCACACGGGCCGACCGAAATGCACGTGCAACGCGCTCAGATGGCGCGGGAGGTGGCGGCAGAGCTGGGCAGGGAAGTGGCCATTCTGTTCGATTTGCAGGGCCCCAAGATCCGCGTGGAGAAGTTTGTCGACGGCAGTGTTCAGCTTGCTCCCGGAGATGCCTTCACCCTGGATGCGGGAGATTTCGAAACCCCCGGTGACCAGACCCGCGTGGGCGTCAGCTACACTGGTCTGCCGGGTGACGTCAGCGTTGGCAACCTGTTGTTGCTGGATGATGGCCTGATTTCCATGCGGGTGCAGTCCATCGATGGTCAGCAGATCCACTGCGTGGTGGAAAACGGCGGCAAGCTGTCCAACCGCAAGGGTATCAACGTGCAGGGTGGCGGTTTGTCCATTGCCGGCATTGCCGAGCACGATTTGCCGCACATCCAGCTGGCCGCCGAACTGGGGGCAGATTACGTGGCGGTATCATTCGCCAGCAGTGCAGCCGATATGCACCGGGCCCGCGACTTGCTGCGCAAGGCGGGCAGCGAGGCATCGCTAATGGCGAAGGTGGAGCGTGCAGAGGCGATAGATAACCTGGAAGAAATCTGCGATGCCTCAGATGCCATCCTGGTCGCTCGCGGCGATCTCGGAGTTGAGTTCGGTGATGCCGAGCTGCCCGGTTTGCAGAAACTCATTATCCAGACCGCTTTGAAACACAATCGCATCGTTGCCACGGCCACCCAGATGATGCAGTCCATGATCGAGAACCCGATTCCCACCCGGGCCGAAGTGCTGGACGTGGCCAATGCGGTAATTGACGGTTCCGACGCGGTCATGCTGTCCGCTGAAACCGCGGTAGGCAAACATCCGGCCAAAGTGGTCACAGCCATGCATCGTATCTGCCTGGGCGCAGAAGGTCATTTTGACCGTGTTGGTGTCAGCCTCCAGCTCAATGTGCGTTTCCAGCGAATTGACCAGGCCATTGCCATGGCTGCCATGTTCATGGCCAAGAATGTTTCCGTGCAGGCCATTGTGGCTTTGACGGAATCGGGCTCCACCGCCCAGTGGTTATCGCGCGTTCAGTCTTCAGTGCCCATTTTCGCGCTGTCCCCCAATATCGCCAGCCGCCGTCGCATGGCCTTGTTTCGTAACGTGTACCCGGTAGCGCACAACCCGGTAGGCGAAGACATGGATCAGGTGGTGCAGGATGTGCTGCGCTTGCTGTTTCGAAAACAGTACGTGCACGCTGGCGACCGCGTTATCGTCACCATGGGCGATACGCTCGGTAATGAAGGGGGAACCAATACCCTGCGCCTGCTGCAGCTGGGTTCCGACGGATTCGTGGAAAACCAGTCCGAGCTGGACCTGCACTGAAACCACCCGGAGAACGTTCGCGGATACGCCGCTGTATGGAAAACAGGCTTTAGCGAATCATGGTTTTAGCCGTCGCTAAGCAGTAAAATAAACGGTTCCTCCGGAAACACCTGCCTTGTTCCGGGGTTTTTGGGCTGGTTCTTCAATTATTCAGGAGTCAAACATGAGCAGTATGGAATTGGTGTCGGTAGCACAGGCAATGGTTGCCGAGGGTAAAGGAATTTTGGCCATCGATGAGAGCACGGGCACCATTACCAAGCGCTTCAAGACCATCGATATGGAGTCAACCGAAGAAAACCGCCGGGCCTACCGCGAGTTGCTGCTTACCACTCCCGGCCTGGGCAAGCACATCAGCGGTGCCATCCTGTTTGATGAAACCATCCGGCAATCTACCAGTGACGGTGTTTCATTCGTCAAAATCATGCAGGACGCAGGTATCCTGCCTGGCATCAAAGTAGATGCCGGAGCCCATGATCTGGCCGGGCATCCGGGTGAAAAAGTCACCGAAGGGCTGGACGGGCTGCGCGCCCGGCTGAAGGAATACCATGGACTGGGCGCCAAGTTCGCCAAGTGGCGCGCGGTGATCACCATCGGTGAAAACATTCCTACCTCATCCTGTGTGGATGCCAATGCGCATGCGCTGGCGCGTTATGCGTCACTGTGCCAGGAAGCCGGCATTGTGCCCATCGTGGAACCTGAAGTGCTGATGGACGGCAGCCACAGCCTGGATGAATCTTTTGAAGTCACCGAGGCCACCCTGCGTTCATTGTTCCACCAGTTGTACGAACAGAATGTGCTGCTGGAAGGCACCATCCTGAAAGCCAGCATGGTGATTTCCGGGTCTGAAGCATCCAACCGGGCCGGCGTGGATGAAGTGGCTGAAGCCACCGTGCAGTGCCTGCTCAACGCGGTACCGGCCGCCGTCGCCGGTGTGGTGTTTCTGTCCGGCGGGCAGTCCGATGAAGAAGCAACCGCGCACCTGGATGCAATGAACCGGCTGGGCGATTTTCCGTGGCCGCTGACATTTTCCTATGGCCGCGCCCTGCAGGCGCCCGCACTGAAAGTCTGGGGCGAAAACCCGGCAGCCAACGTTGCCGCTGCCCAGAAAAAGCTGGCCCACCGTGCCCACATGAACGGTCTCGCCGCTGTCGGTCAATACGACAAATCACTCGAGGCGGCTTAAACCGCGACGGCAGCCCGGTATTCCTGTGCCCGGCGTAATGCCGGGCAATCCTTTCTGAGGCACACCCGCTGTGCTGCCTCAAAACGCGTTTGCTGGTGAATTGATGAACGGTAACCTGAAAGAAAATGCCCTGCATTACCATCGTTACCCCAAGCCGGGCAAAATCAAGATCACTCCGACCAAGGCGCTGACCACGCAACAGGACCTTGCACTGGCCTATTCACCCGGCGTGGCTGCTGCCAGCGAATTGATCCACCAGGACCCGGTGACGGTCAGCGAGGTTACGGCGCGCGGCAACCTGGTGGCCGTGATCAGTAACGGCACAGCGGTTCTGGGCCTGGGCAACATTGGGCCACTGGCCGCCAAACCTGTGATGGAAGGCAAGGGTGTGCTGTTCAAGAAATTTGCCGATATCGACGTATTCGATATCGAAATTTCCGAAAACGACCCGGACCGGCTGGTGGACATCATTGCCTCGCTGGAACCCACATTTGGTGGCATCAATCTGGAGGACATCAAGGCGCCAGAATGTTTTATCGTGGAAGCGAAGCTGAAAGAGCGTCTCGGCATCCCGGTTTTTCACGATGACCAGCACGGAACGGCGATCATCACGGCCGCCGCCGTACTGAATGCATTGCAGATCGTTAACAAAGAAATTGGCGAAATCCGCGTGGTCGCCTCCGGTGCCGGCGCCGCCGGCATGGCCTGTCTGGACCTGCTGGTCAACCTCGGGCTGAGCAAGGACAACATCATCGTGGTGGATCGCCTGGGGGTGATTTACAAAGACCGCGGTGAGTATATGGACGACCGCAAGGCCGCTTATGCGGTGGAAACAGAGCTGCGTACGCTGGAACAGGCCATCAAGGGCGCTGATCTGTTCCTGGGCGTTTCCGCGGGTGGCATTCTGAGCAAGGAAATGGTGGCTTCCATGGTGGATCAGCCCATCATTTTGGCGCTGGCCAATCCAGACCCTGAAATTCTGCCGGAAGACGCGCGTGAAGCCAGTCCCAACGCCATCATCGCCACCGGCCGGTCCGATTACCCCAACCAGGTAAACAACGTACTGTGTTTCCCGTATATTTTTCGTGGCGCACTGGATGTCGGCGCCACGGTCATCAATGATGAGATGAAAATGGCCTGCGTGTATGCGCTGGCTGAAATCACCCACAAGGAAGTCCAGCAAACCGGTGCGGTCCCGCAGGGCGCAGAGCCTTTGCAGTTCGGGCCGGATTATATTATTCCCAAACCGTTTGATCCGCGCCTGCTGGTGCAATTGGCCCCGGCCGTGGCCCAGGCCGCCATGGACAGCGGCGTGGCAACCCGTCCGATCGAAGACATGCAGGCCTACCAGGAGCAGCTGGATCAGTTTGTTTACCGCACCGGCCTGCTGATGAAGCCGGTATTCGATGCGGCGCGCAGCGATCCGAAACGGGTGGCATACGCCAATGGCGAAGAGAACGTGGTGCTCCGCGGTGTGCAAACCGTGGTGGATAATCACCTGGCCTTTCCGGTATTGATCGGACGCCCGTCGGTGGTTGAAAGCCGGATAGAAAAACTGGGTCTGCGGCTTAAAGCCGGCATCGATTTTGAGCTGGTCAACCCCGAATCCGACCCGAGGTTCTGGGATTACTGGACCACCTACCACGCCATCATGGAACGGCACGGCGTGTCCCCGGATACCGCCAAGACCATCGTACGCACCCGCAACAGCGTGATCGCGGCCCTGATGTTGCATCGTAATGAAGTAGACGCGATGGTCACTGGTATTGTCGGCCGTTACCGCATGAACCTGGAAAATGTCCTTGATGTGATCGGTTTGAAAGCGGGCGCGAAAGTTGCCGGCTCAATGGGGGTTCTGAGCACCGACGACGGCGCATATTTTGTTTGCGATACGCACGTCAATGCCAACCCAAGTGCCGAGGAAATTGCTGAAATCACCATGATGGCAGCGGAAAAAATCCGCATTTTCGGCATTCGCCCGCGGGTGGCGCTGTTGTCACATTCGGCATTCGGCAGCCACAAGGACAAGAGTGCCGAGAAAATGAAACGTGCACTCAGTCTGCTGCGTGAACTCGACCCCGAACTCGAAGTCGAAGGTGAAATGACAGCCGATATGGCGCTGGATGAAAGTTACCGTCGCCATGTATTTCCCAATTCCCGCTTGCGCGGCCCGGCCAATCTGCTGGTGATGCCCAACCTGGATTCGGCACACATTGCGTTTAATATGGCACGTGTGATCAGCAACGGCGTGACCGTTGGGCCCATCCTGCTGGGTGTGGGGCGTCCAGCGCATGTTTTGACATCGTCAGCCTCAGCCCGGCGCGTGGTCAATATGACTGCCATCGCCGTCGCAGAAGCACAAATTTATGACAAAACGAAACAGGCTTTGTCACAGTGACAGGAGTTGCCGAATGAATTCGCATGAAGACAAGCTGCGCCATGACAGTGATCCGGTCGAAACGCAGGAGTGGCTGGAGTCGCTGCAAGCCATCATTGGCCGTGAAGGCCCGGATCGCGCGCATTTTCTGCTGGAGAAACTGGTCGATTACACCCGGCGCTCCGGTGGTTACCTGCCATACGATGCCACTACCGCTTACATCAACACCATTCCGCAACATCTTGAGCAACGTTCCCCGGGCAATGCAGAGCTGGAATACCGTATCCGTTCGTTCATCCGCTGGAACGCCATGGCAACTGTGGTGCGTGCCAGCAAACGCGGCGGCGAATTGGGCGGGCACATCGCCAGTTTTGCATCAGCCGCCACCCTGTATGACGTAGGCTTCAATCATTTTTTCCGTGGGCCGGATCATCCGGGCGGCGGCGACCTGGTCTATATCCAGGGCCATTCCTCTCCCGGTATTTATGCCCGCTCCTACCTGGAGGGCCGGTTGACCCAGGAACAGCTGGACGGTTTCAGGCAGGAATCCGGCGGTGAGGGGCTGAGTTCCTATCCACACCCCTGGCTTATGCCTGATTACTGGCAGTTGCCTACCGTGTCGATGGGGCTGGGCCCGATCATGGCGATCTACCAGGCGCGCTTCCTGAAGTACCTGCACAACCGCGGCATTGCCGATACCTCCGACCGCAAGGTCTGGTGTTTTCTCGGCGACGGCGAAACCGATGAGCCGGAATCGCTGGGCGCCATCTCACTGGCCGGCCGGGAGAAACTGAACAACCTGATTTTTGTCATCAATTGCAATTTGCAGCGGCTGGACGGACCAGTGCGTGGCAATGGCAAGATCATCCAGGAGCTGGAAAGCGTGTTCCGGGGCGCCGGCTGGAGCGTGTTGAAAGTAATCTGGGGCTCGTACTGGGATCCGCTTTTTGCCAAGGATACCAATGGCCTGCTGCGCAAGCGCATGGAAGAAGCAGTGGACGGCGAGTACCAGAATTACAAGGCCAAGGGTGGCGCCTACACCCGCGAACATTTCTTTGGCAAATATCCGGAACTCAAGGAAATGGTCGCCAGCATGTCCAACGACGATATATGGCGTCTGAACCGCGGTGGTCACGATCCACACAAAGTGTATGCCGCCTATTACCAGGCCATGCAGCCGCGCGAACGGCCGGTAGTCATCCTCGCCAAGACGGTAAAAGGCTATGGCATGGGCGGTGCCGGCGAAGCCCAAAACATCACCCATCAGCAGAAGAAAATGGATCTGGACTCCATTCGCCAGTTCCGTGACCGTTTTAATGTGCCGATTCCGGATGAAGAAATCGAGCAGGTGCCGTATTACCACCCGGGCGAAGACAGCCCGGAAGTACAGTACATGCTGGAACGCCGCAAACAACTGGGTGGTTTCCTGCCGCAACGCCGCAGCGATTTTGAGCCGATCAAGACACCGGAGCTGGAAGCGTTTGACAGTTTGCTGAAATCCACCGGTGACCGCGAGATCAGCACCACGATGTCGTTTGTCCGCGGTCTGGCCATCCTGTTGCGGGACAAGGAACTGTCCTCACGGATTGTGCCCATCGTGGCTGACGAAGCCCGCACGTTCGGCATGGAAGGCATGTTCCGGCAACTGGGCATTTATTCATCCGCCGGCCAGCTGTACACGCCGGTGGATTCTGACCAGCTGATGTTTTACAAGGAAGACCAGAAAGGTCAGATCCTGCAGGAAGGCATCACCGAGGCCGGAGCGATGTCATCGTGGATTGCCGCGGCCACCAGTTACGCCAATAGCGGCGTGCCGATGATTCCGTTTTTTATTTTCTATTCCATGTTTGGCTTCCAGCGGGTGGGCGATCTGGCCTGGGCCGCCGGTGATATGCGCGCCAAGGGCTTTCTGATTGGCGGCACCGCTGGCCGCACCACCCTGAATGGCGAGGGTCTGCAGCACGAAGATGGTAACAGCCATCTGATTTCAGGCATGGTGCCCAACTGCGTGTCTTACGATCCTACCTTCGGCTATGAAGTGGCGGTAATCCTGCAGGACGGTTTGCGGCGCATGTACACAGATGACGAGGATGTTTTCTATTACATCACCGTGATGAATGAGAATTACCCGCAGCCCGATATGCCGGAAGGGTGTGAAGAGGGCATTCGCAAGGGCATGTACCTGTTCAAGCAAGGTGAAGATGCTGAGCGCAAGGTGCAGTTGATGGGCTCCGGTACCATCCTGCGTGAAGTGGTGGCGGCAGCGAATATTCTCGAACAGGATTATGGCGTGACTGCCGACATCTGGAGCGCCACCAGCTTTACCGAATTACGCCGCAACGGTGTCGATTGCGCACGCTGGAACCGTCTGAATCCCGAGAAAGAACCCCATATTCCCTGGGTTACGAAGTGTCTTTCCGATCGCCAGGGTCCGGTCATAGCGGCTTCGGATTACGTCCGAGCATTTGCCGACCAGGTGCGCGGGTTCCTGCCGCAGGAAGACTATATCGTGCTGGGCACTGACGGTTTCGGCCGTTCGGATACACGCGAGAAACTGCGGCGGTTTTTCGAGGTGGACCGCTACCAGGTGGCTTACGCGGCGCTTTATGCCCTGTATCGCCAGGGCAAATTCAGCCAGAACGAGTTATTGACCGCGCGTGGCAAACTGGGAATCAATCCGGAGAAAACCAATCCGGCGAAAGTGTAAACAGGTGAGATTTGGATGAAATTGGCTGCATGACTTTACGCAAGCCAGTCAGCCCCGCGAAGATGAATCGGAGCAGGATGTGAGCAAGACTGTTGAAGTACGCGTGCCGGATATCGGAGATTTCAGCGATATACCCGTGATTGAAGTGCTGGTCCAGGCAGGCGACCAGGTGCAGGCTGAAGATTCTCTGGTCACGCTGGAAAGCGACAAGGCCACCATGGAAGTGCCAGCACCGCAGGCCGGCACCATCAAGGAGGTCCGGCTGAAGGTCAATGACACGGTATCGGAAGGGGCCGTGGTCGCTGTTCTCGAAGTAGATGACGCAGACGACTCACAGGCTGCGGACGACGGGGCCAGCGGCCCATCGACACCGCCTGCGGCAGATGCCGGCACAGAGGCACAGGAACAGGTTGCCGCATCGCCTGAAGATACCGCCAGCCAGGAGCCGTCACCAGGCGATTCCGCGCCTGCGGCCAGCCCATCAGCCCCGGACCAGCAACGCCAGTTACCGCCGGAGCCGGTCCCCCGGGGTATCGCGGCCATCGATCCCGCGACGGTGCCTTACGCCAGCCCGGCCGTGCGTCAGTTTGCCCGTGAGTTGGGCGTCGACCTGAAACAAGTCAAAGGTACGGGCAACAACAACCGCATTTTGAAAGAGGATGTCGCGGCCCATATCAAGTCGGTGATGAGCGGGCAAACCGCGGCGGCCACAGGCAGCTCCGGGTTCAGTTTGCCGGCAGCGCCCAAGGTGGATTTCAGCAAGTTTGGTGAAGTTTCGGAACAGCCCCTAAGCCGTATTCAGAAGCTGTCGGCCAGCCATTTGCACCGCAACTGGGTCAGTATTCCCCACGTCACGCAACACGACGAGGCTGACATCACCGACATGGAGGCGTTTCGCAAAGCTCACACCGCCGATGCACAGGCGCAGGGCTTCAAGCTGACACCACTGGTGTTCCTGATCAAGGCCAGTGTCGCGGCCATGAAAAAGTATCCGCGGTTCAACGCTTCGCTGGATCCGGGCGGCGAAAAGCTGATCATGAAAAACTATTTCAATATCGGTATCGCAGTCGATACGCCCGATGGCCTGGTGGTTCCGGTGCTGCGTGATTGCGACCGCAAAGGCATCATGCAACTGGCCAGCGAACTGGCGGAGCTCAGCGCCCGGGCCCGGGAGCAGAAACTCAAACCGCAGGATATCCAGGGTGGCTGCTTCTCCATTTCCAGCCTCGGCGGAATTGGCGGGACTGCGTTTACCCCCATTATCAACGCACCGGAAGTGGCGATACTCGGGGTTTCCCGCTCGCGCATGCAACCGGTGTGGATCAATGATGCGTTTGAACCCCGGCTGATGCTTCCTTTGTCACTGTCCTATGACCATCGGGTAATCGATGGTGCCGCGGCTGCCCGCTTTACCCGGTTTTTGGCCAGCCAGCTTGAGGATCTCAGGCGCTTGACGCTGTAACCACCAGGCGCATGGGTGATTCGAATAAAAGCGCCACCATCCCGCAGGGCCGTCAGCTTTATTGGGCGGCCATTGTCGCCTTGATGCTGGGTATTACCGCGCTGTATCACGCCGTGTTGCGCAATGACGGCGGCATGAGTCTGCAGCAATCTGCCGACGGCAAGGTGATGGTGGTGCTGCAACGCAAGCGGAATGGCCATTACAGTGCCGATGGCACCATCAATGGGCAAAAGGTACATTTCCTGGTGGATACGGGTGCCACCGATATTGCCGTTTCAACGGAAATGGCCAGGGCACTGGGCCTGGAATTTGGCCCACCGATTGGCATCATGACCGCTGCCGGGCGGGTTAACGGCTGGATCACCCGCATTGACGAAGCGCAGCTTGGTGTGCTGGCCGTGCAAAACGTTCGCGCCACCATTACCCCCGGGCTGGGTGACGAGGTTTTGTTGGGCATGAGTTTTCTCAAGCATTTCAGCATAGTCCAGGAGGGCGATACCCTGATCATCGCCCACAGTGGAGAATAAGTACCATGAGTAAAACTGTTGATGTAACCGTGCCTGATATTGGTGATTTCGCCGACGTGCCCGTCATCGAAATCCTGGTAAGCAAGGGCGAGCAGGTGGCCGTTGAGCAATCGCTGCTTACGCTGGAAAGCGACAAGGCCACCATCGAAATTCCCTCACCAGTGGCCGGAGAGGTGGTGGAGTTAGTGGTGGAAGTGGGTTCGACCGTTTCTGAAGGCAGCCTGATTGCACGTATAAAGGCCAGCGAGGAAGCAGGCGAAACAACCACATCTGGCCCACCCGGACAAACGGCTTCGGCCACAGACACCGCACCGGAAAACAGCGATCACGCCGGTAGCGGAGAGGCGGCAGTCACGAGTGCATCAGCAGGCCCGCAGTCCGCCGCCGGCGGCGGCCAAACAGAGGAAACACCCGCCGCCCCGGCAGCGCGGGAGACGGGTGGTCACGAATTCGACGTTTTGGTTCTGGGTTCGGGCCCCGGCGGGTACACCGCTGCGTTCCGCGCCGCTGACCTGGGCCTGAAAGTGGCTCTGGTGGAGCGATACCCGACACTGGGTGGCGTGTGCCTGAACGTAGGCTGCATTCCGTCCAAGACCTTGCTGCACACCGCGCAGATCATTGATGAGGCGGCAGCCATGTCGCGCCATGGTGTGCAGTTTGGAGACCCCCGGATTGATCTTGTAAAGCTGGGGGCGTTCAAGGATGACGTGGTTGGCAAGCTCACCGGGGGGCTGGCGCGCATGGCCGATATGCGCAAAGTGGAGGTCATCCAGGGCAACGGCATGTTTGCCGGTCCACATGAAGTGTCGGTCGAGCACCAGGGGAAAACACGCACGGTGGGTTTTGGCCAGGCCATTATCGCGGTGGGCTCCCAGTCTTTCGAACTCCCCGGTTTGCCCTGGGGTGATCCGCGGCTGATGGACTCTACCGATGCGTTGAAACTGGAAGAGATTCCACCGCGCCTGCTGGTTATCGGCGGTGGCATTATCGGGCTGGAAATGGCTTGCGTTTATGCAGCCCTGGGCAGCAAGGTCACCGTGGTCGAACTGGCCAAGCAATTGATGCCTGGGGCCGACCCGGACCTGTTGCGGCCATTGCAAAAGCGTATCAGTAAACGCTATGAAAACATCTACCTTGAAACCCGTGTGACCCAGGTTGATGTCGCTGATGATGCGCTGGTAGCGCGTTTTGAAGGCAAGGACGCACCGGCATCGGACAGTTTTGACCGCATCCTGGTGGCGGTGGGCCGGGTGCCGAATGGTAATCGAATAGCCGCTGAAGCGGCGGGTGTAAAGGTGACCGACCGGGGCTTTATCGAGGTGGATAACCAGATGCGCACCAACATGCCGCATATTTTTGCCATTGGTGATGTCATCGGACAGCCGATGCTGGCGCACAAGGCGACACATGAAGGCAAGGTGGCTGCTGAAGTATGTGCCGGTGAGAAAAGTGCGTTTGAAGCCCGGGTGATTCCATCCGTGGCCTATACCGACCCGGAAGTGGCCTGGGTGGGGCTGACGGAAACCGAAGCCCGCCAGGCTGGAGTGAAGTACGAAGTGGGTAAATTGCCCTGGGTGGCGAGCGCGAGGGCATTGGGCATCGACCGGCCAGAGGGCTTTACCAAGCTGCTGTTCGATCCGGAAACCAAGCGGGTTCTTGGGGCGGGCATCGTCGGTCCACACGCCGGTGACCTGATCTCAGAGGTCGCCCTGGCCATTGAAATGGGCTGTGAGGCGGCGGACATTGGCCTGACCATTCACCCGCATCCGACCCTGTCGGAAAGCATCGCAATGGCGGCAGAGGCGTTTGAAGGCACCATCACGGACCTGTATCAGCCGAAAAAGAAGAACCGCAAGGCTTGATCGGCCCGGCCGGATTATCGGGCCAGTTTGGTGTCGGCTGTTACCGTCAATTGCCCTCTGCGGCGGGTGATTATTTCCGCCGAAAGCGGTACACCACCCGGTCGGTTTTGCCGCGTACGGTTTCGTCGAACATGGCCTTGCCGTAGTCATCAGCAGGATTGCGTAGAATGTCGGCTTCGCCGTCAAATACAAAACAGCTGCCGGCCAGGTCCTGCTTGATCCGTTGCGGGTCAATGCGATGCAGGCTCTGAGCAGATTCCCGGACATCCGAACCGGCGGCGGCCACGTGATCCACCACGCCCAGTATGGCACCTTGTTTAAGTGCCTTGCACAGGGTTTCCGTCAGCGCTGGCTCATCAATGGCGGGCCAGCCGTTGTCAGGGTCAAGATAATAAAAATCATGCCAGGTCAATATGGCCAGTGCGGCGTCAAACCGGGCTTCAGCTAGCTGCAGTTCACTGGCTTCCGCCGTCAGCCGCTGTACGTTGGCCAGCCGGCCGCTGGTGAAGCGGTTGCTCAGCTCATCGGCTGCATACGCCAGGTAGGCCTGGTTGTTATGCGCCACAACTTTACCGCTTTCGCCCACCACACCGCTGAGGATTTCGGTGTAATAGCCGCCGCCGGAAAACAGATCCAGTACCGTCATTCCCGGGCCGATCTCGAAGAAAGCCAAAACGTCGTCCGGACGCCGTAACGGGTCTTTCAGACGATCAGCCTGTGGCCGTTCCGGGTTGGCCAGTGCTTCAGCAATGGCCAGGTCCAGCGAGGGACCGCCACCTTCGTTACACGGTGAGAAAAGCAACAGGCTCAAAACAGCTTGGGTGCAGGTCATGGTATCTGACTTCCTGTTTGGCTCGGTTGCGCTGAAGTATAAGGCACGGCCTGGAGCCGTTTACCAGGATGTCCGCTGCCCGGCGACAAACAGAAGCCGGGCTGCGATAAAGCGCAGTTCAGTCGAGTATCAGAAAGCAAACTGCAGTAATAACCACTGCCCCAACCAGGTTCAGTACCAGACCGGCGTGTGCCATGTCGCGCACGGTAAACCGTCCGCTGCCGTAGACGATGGCATTGGGAGCGGTTGCCACTGGCAGCATGAACGCACAACTGGCGCTCAACGCGGCCGGCACCATCAACAGCATGGGGTCAATGTCCGTAGCTATCGCGGTAGCCGCCAGCAATGGCATCAACAGGCTGGCTGTCGCGGTATTGCTGGTGACTTCGGTCAAGAACGTAACGGACAGGCAGATCGACAGCACAATCAGCCAGGTGGGCAGGGTGACCAGCAAGGCCAGTTCCTCGGCAATCAGTGCCGCCAGGCCGCTCTGAACAAACGCACTGGCCAGTGCGATGCCGCCGCCGAACAGCAGCAAAACACCCCACGGAATGCGGGACGCAGCTTCCCAGCGCAGCAAGCGGCTGCCTTCACCATTGGGCAGCATGGCCATTATCACAGCCGCCAGCATCGCCACCGAGGCATCATTGGCTTGTGGTACTCCGAATAATTCACTCCAGCCACCAAATGGCGCCTGACGGGTTACCCAGGCGAAAGCTGTGATCACAAACATGATCAACACCCGTTTCTCACTCGGTCTCCAGCTGCCGGTGGACGGCAGTTGCACCGGCTCGCTCAGGCGCAACCCACGTGTCAGCCACAAAGCCACCAGCGGAACCATGATGATGACAACCGGAATTCCCCAACTCATCCACTGCAAAAAGTCTGGTGCGGATCCGAACTGGTTCTGATGAACCTGCATGAAAATCAGGTTGGGTGGAGTGCCAATGGGTGTGCCCAGCCCGCCGATACTGGCCGCATAGGCGATACCCAGCAGCAATGGAATGGCCATGCGTTTTTCCGTGTGATCCAGCACCGCCAGGGCCACGGGTAACAGCATCAGCGTGGTTGCGGTGTTGGAGATCCACATGCTCAGGACAGCCGAGGCGCACATAAAGCCCATCACCAGGCCACGCGCGCTGCCGCCACCGAACAGGTTGACCATGTACAGGGCCAGCCGCTTATGGGCACCCGAGTCCGCCATGGCCGTGGACAGCATGAAGCCGCCCATCAGCAACAGGATTAACGGACTGCCAAATGCCTGTCCTACCTCAGCCGGGGTGAGAATACCCAGCAAAGGGAACAAGGCCAAGGGAATCAGCGATGTGAAGGGAATGGGCACCGGCTCAAAAATCCACCAGCTGGCGCACAACAGCGCGATGGCGGCGGTGGCCGCGGCGGCAAAGGTCCAGTCATTATTGCGCAGAAGAACAAACAGAATAAGCGACAAAACCGGTCCGCCAAGCAGGAGTAGACGGTTCATTTAAGCAAGCTGATTCTGGTCAAAAGGAAAGCCATATCATTGTGCGTTTTTATATTCATTGTCGTATGATACCGTCAGTACAGGGAATTCTGAGTACCTGCGGGCGGCCTTAGTTGCCGGTCTCGCAGGTAAATGTTGGAAGTCTTCCTTCGTTTTGTTCATACGCTACCGTATGGTTGGCGCTTCGATGAAGCGATGGATTATGACTTAGTAGACGACGGGGACACAAATGATCAGTAAGCGTCTGGCTCTTTTCCTATTAACTATGGTTTTCGCGCTACAGGTTCAGGCAGCGCCTACCTATCCCGCACTCAATAAAGACGGCAGTATTGTCACCGGCGTGTTGACGGCGGCGTATGACCCGTTGAACGGTGTTTTTCCGTTTCCGTTCAACCTGCTGTTTCTGGGTACCACCGATTTGACCCTGAACCCACCGGTCGCTGATCCCAACGACCCGAGCGACCCTACCGTGGCGCTGAGCGCGCTGGATGGCTTCAGTACCGTGGAGAAGTGGACCACCACGTTTATCGACAACAACGGCCAGCCGGGCGATATTGATCCGGCTTCCGTGGTTCCCGGCCAGTCGGTGCGGGTGTTTCAGGTGACCACCTCCGGGCTGGTTGCAGTCACCGGTCTGGTACGTGAACTGACTCCAGGCGTGGACTACACGGCAGTTGCCGCCGACGGGGGTTTTGTGGCCATTATCCCGCTGCGGCCGCTGCCCGAGTACAGATCATTTATGGCGGTTCTGACCAATGACATCAAGGACATCGCCGGTAATGACGCGACCCCTTCGCAGACCTATTTCCTGACCAAGCGGCGTACCCCATGGGTTGATGCCACGGGCAAAAGCACCTACGCCCTGATACCGGATGCGACCGCGCAAGGCCTGGAACCACAACGCCAGATTACCCAGTCCATGGAGTTTGCAGCCGCGGCGGCCGGTATCAATCCAGATGACATCGTATTGAGTTGGACGGTGCAAACCCAGTCCATCAGCCCGACACTCAGACTGCTCAGAAGCATTGCCGAACCCGGTTTCAGCCAGTTTGCCCCCACTGGCCTGGATACCTCGGCAGTGGGCGCGCCCGGTCTGGCCGACATCCATATTGGCGTAATTTCCTTGCCTTATTACCTCGGCATCCCCACACCGCAAAAGCCGACCGCGCTGCTGACTGACTGGTGGAAGGCGGAGCCGGGTGGCTACGTGCCACCTTTCGAGCAGTTCGGGCTGGACCCCACCTCGACCAACATAACCGTTGCCAACCCGTTTCCGGTGGTGACCGGTGTGCAAACGGTTCCCCTGGTGGTGGCTACCCCCAGCGCGAAAACCGGCCTGACCAAGCCGGACAGCGGCTGGCCGGTGGTGATTTACCAGCATGGCATCACGCGCAACCGTACCGACGTGATTGCCGTGGCGGACTCCATCGCCAGCGTGGGCTATGCTGTTATTGCCATGGATCAACCGCTGCATGGCGCGGTGCCGGATGTTGAGCCGTTCACATCATTGTTCTACGTGGAAAATACGCCGTTTGGTGCCATCGCCAACGAACGCACGTTTGATGTTGACCTGGTAAACAATGTCACCCGTGCGCCAGGGCCGGATGGCCTGAAGGATGCTTCCGGTACGCACAGTTTCAATCTGGCCAACCTGCAGGTGGCGCGCGATAACCTGCGTCAGGCCACGGCTGACCTGTCATCGCTGACGGTCACCATTCCCACCATGGATCTGGATGGCGATGGCACACCTGATTTCGATGCGAACAATATTACTTTTTACGGTCACTCTCTGGCCGGCGTAATAGGCACCGGATACCTGGCAATTGAGCCGATGGTGAAGCGGGGCTATCTTAACGCCAGTACCGGCAGCCTGATTCGGACCGGCGTGGCGGGTTCGTTCGGGGTGCTGGTCAATTCCCTGCTGGCGCAGGCCGGCATCCTGCCGGGAACAGCCGACTATGAATCATTCCTGACGGTGGCGCAGACCCTGGTCGACTCGGGCGATGCGATCAATTACGCGGTTGAAGCCGCGGCCAAGAAGCCCATCCTGTTCAATGAGGTGATAGGCGATGCAACCGTGCCGAATTTTGTCGCTGGCGCGCCGCTGGCCGGCTCTGAAGCGCAAATTGCCCTGATGGGGCTGAAATCGTTCAGCACCAGCCAGGCCAACCCGGAGGGTTTGCGGGCGGTGTCGCGATTCCTGCCGCCGGCGGTACACAGTTCCTTGATTAGTACGTCAGCCTCACCGGCCAGCACATTTGAAATGCAGGGCCAGGCTGCTTCGTTTGCTGCGTCCCTGGGCACCTTTGTCCAGGTTGGTAACCCCGCTGTCTTGCAGACAGTGATGCAGATTGAGCTGGCGCCTGGCAAAACCGTTTCAGCCGAAGTGGGCGGCAAGAGCGGCGATGGTAAAAAACGCACCCGGCCTGCCTCACGGGTAGAACGGTTGGGGGAGCAGAATCATGACTAACCTAGAGAATTTCATGAGCACAGACAACACACGTGTGACCGGGGCATGCCGCCCCCGTTCCGGATCAATGCTGGCTTGCGCAATGGCAGCGGGCCTGTTCGGGCTGTGTGCCGGCCCGGCCATGGCCATTGAGTTTTCCAGCGGCGAATGGTCAGGCAGTTTTGATACCACCATAAGTTATGGTGCATCGTGGCGGGTCAGCGATCCTGACGATGACAATGTGGGTAAAGCCGTATTCAATCCAACCGCTTTTTTGCTGGACAATGCCGGGCAGCGAGCGGCCCTGGGCCGCTGGTCGGTGAATAATGACGATGGCAATCTGAACTACGACGGCGGCGACCTGGTATCCAACGCCATCAAACTTACATCAGAGCTGGATATCGGTTACCGCAATTACGGTGCCTTTGTCCGCTTCAGTGCGTTTTACGATTTTGAAAATGAAGACCGCGATGAGTTGTCCGAAGTGGCCAAGGAAAAAGTCGGCAAGGACTTGCGCCTGCTGGATGCGTATGTCTGGGGTGACCACCGTTTCGGCGAGAAAGGCCTGACCTGGCGCCTGGGTAAACAGGTGGTCAGCTGGGGTGAATCAACCTTTATCCAGGGCGGCATTAACGTGATCAACCCGGTGGATGTTTCCAAGCTCCGGGTTGCCGGCGCTGAACTGAAAGAGGCGTTCGAAGGCATCAATATGTTATGGGCCAGCATCGAGCTGACCCAGTCTGTGTCGATTGAACCCTTGATGATTTTTGAATATCAGCAGATCGATCCGGACCCCGCGGGCACCTATTTTTCTACCAATGATATCGCCACCCCGGGCGGTTCCTACGCCATGCTGAGTTTCGGTACCTTGCCGCAGCCAGTAATTAATCCCGACCTTTATCACGACGTGTGCCTGAACGGGAATTTCAGCCGTTCCGACACCGGCCTGCCAGCTTCCCTGGTGGCCGCCGGTTGCTCAGGTTCCTTCGCCCGAACCGAAACCGTGTTTCCCAAGGAAAGCGGTCAGTACGGTGCAGCCTTACGCTGGTATGCGGAACAACTGAACGGCACGGAGTTTGGTTTTTTCTACCTGAATTACCACAGCAGACTGCCACTGATCAGCGGGCGCGCCATCACCACGTCCGCTCCCAGCAGCGGCAAGTACTGGACCGAGTATCCTGAGGACATCCACCTGTATGGCATCAGCTTCAACAGTTCGATTGGTACCTGGTCAGTGGGCGGTGAAGTCAGCTATCGTCCCAATGCTCCGTTGCAGTTTGACGATGTGGAAGTATTGTTTGCCGGCCTGACGCCGCTGAATCCGCTGATTCCAGCGCCGGTGCTGCGCTTCAAAAGCCAGTTGGGTGAGTTCGCGCCTGGGGAATATATCCGGGGTTGGGATGAGCACAAGATGTGGCAGGCTCAAACCACCATCACCCAGTTATTCGGCCCCGGAAACTTTATCAAGGCGGACCAGATTGCCTTTGTTACCGAGATTGGCGCGAACTATATCTCCGATATGCCATCAAAAGATTGGCTGCGATATAACGGCGATGGAACGGACACCGGTGGTGGCCCGGATTTCCTGAGCGGTGATTTCCGCAATCCCGAAACCGAAACCAACGGCTTTGCCGATGATTTCAGTTGGGGTTATCGCATGCTGGTACGTGCTGAGTACAACAATGCATTCGGTACGTCCCTGACCATGTCACCGAGTATTGGCTGGCAGCATGACGTCAGTGGAACAACTCCGGGTCCGGGTGGTTCGTTTATCGACGGCCGCAAAACCCTGAGCCTGGGCGTGACCTTCAACTATCTGCAAAAGTGGGTATTTGATTTCTCATACACTTCGTATTTCGGAGGGGGTCGTTACAACCCGCTCAAGGACCGGGACTTCATTGGTGCCAGTGTCCGCTACTCATTCTGATCGCCGGAGGATTACATGCGCACAATGAACAAACTGACACTGGCCGCACTTGCAGGCCTGGTGCTGGCAGCCAGCCAGGCGATGGCCGGGGCAAAGCCAGATGAAATTCACCGGCTCAGTGAAGACCTGACCCCAATGGGGTCCGAACGGGCAGGCAATGCCGATGGCACCATTCCGGCCTGGACAGGGGGCATTACCCAGCCGCCCGCGAATTACACACCGGGTATCCACCACCCGGATCCATTTGCGGATGACAAACCGCTGTTCCGCATTACCGGCAGTAACTATCAGGAGTACGGTGACAAGCTGGGCGTGGGGCAGAAAGCGTTGTTTGAAAAGTATCCGGAAAGTTACTTCATGGATGTCTATCCCACCCGGCGGTCTACTTCGTTCCCGCAACGGACCTATGACATGACGGCCGAGAATGGCAAAACCGCCACGCTGGCTGAGAACGGGGAAGGTGTAATCAATGCGGCTGAAGGATTTCCGTTCCCGTTTCCGGAAGGCCCCTATGAACTGATGTGGAACCACAAACTCAAATACAAGGGCATCGGCGGGGTGCGCTACAACAACCAGGTAGCACCCACGGCTGATGGCAAGTACTCGGTCACGGTAATTCGCGAAGAGCTGCTCGGGCTGTATTACAAAGAAGGCGAAACCATTGAGTCCATCAACAACATCCTGTTGTATTTCTTCCAGGAAGTGGAGTCACCCGCCCGGCTGGCCGGCAATATCCTGCTGGTACATGAAACCCTGAATCAGCAGGTGCTGCCCCGCCAGGCCTGGATCTACAATCCCGGTCAGCGCCGGGTGCGCCGCGCACCCAACGTGGCCTACGACAATCCGGGCACGGCATCTGACGGGCTGCGCACCAACGACATGACCGACATGTTCAACGGGGCGATGGATCGTTTTGACTGGAAAGTGCTGGGTAAAAAGGAAATGTATGTTCCTTACAACTCTTATGGCGCCCATGCCGAAGGCCTTGATTACGATGAGTTCATCCGGCCCGGACACCTCAACCAGGACCTGATGCGCTACGAATTGCACCGCGTCTGGGTGATTGAGGCCAACCTGAAAGATGGCATGCGGCACATCAACCCCAAGCGCACGTTTTATCTGGATGAAGACAGCTACCAGATCCTGCTGGTCGATCACTATGATGCACGCGGTGAACTGTGGCGGGCTTCGGAAGCGCATTGTGTTAACTACTACGAAGTACCTACTTTCTGGTCGACCGTTGAAGTGCACTATGACTTGCAGTCAGGCCGTTACGTAACCCAGGGCCTCGACAATACATTGCCCGTCAATACCTTCAACGTGGAATTGAATCCCGGGCAATTCACACCACAAGCCCTGCGTACACGCGGTCGGCGATAAAGCATATAGAAGGCCAGCCAGTTGCTGGCCTTCTGCCTTGTCACGAAGGGAATCGTGTCATACTCACCGCATGACCGTGGATCAGTCCAGACCAGGATGAACGCCATGCCAAAATTCAGAATCTGCATTGCCTTGATGGCCAGTCTTGCTTTGATGTATGGCATTCCGGCTGGGGCAGTCGGTCCTCAAGAGGGTGAGCAGCCGATAGAATATGCGGCACGGGTTCCACTGGCAGCGCAGTCTCTGCTGCTGGACATTGTCCGGCTGGACGGTCGTCTGGTAGGTGCTGGTGAACGTGGTCACATCGTACTATCGGATGATGACGGGGAAACCTGGCGGCAGGCACAGAGTGTTCCCACCCGCGCCACATTTACCTCTTTGGCTGCCGTAAATGGTCGCTTGTGGGCTGCCGGCCATGACTCGGTTATCGTTTCCAGTGCAGATGGCGGTGAAACCTGGGAACTTCAGCATTCCGATCCGGAACGTCTTCAGCCAATCATGGATGTGCATTTCTCCAGCCCGGATGATGGCATCGCCATCGGCGCATACGGCCTGGTTCTGGTCACCAGTGACGGTGGGCAGAATTGGGAGGATGGCCTGGTCGACGAGGAGAATGATTACCATCTGAACGCGCTGCTGGTTTTGCCCGATAACAGCTGGCTGATTGCCGGTGAGGCGGGGTATTCCTATCGCAGTGAGGATCAGGGAAATACCTGGCAGCCGTTGGACCTGCCGTATCGGGGTTCAATGTTCGGTGCCGTGCTGACAGACGAGGGCTGTGTTCTGTATTACGGCTTGCGTGGACATGTGCAGTCAAGTTGTGACGGCGGGGAGACCTGGCAAAGTCTGCAGACCGGTATCAACGCAACTCTGGCGGGAGCTGCCACCCAGGATGGCCTGACGCTGCTGGCCGGAAACAGCGGTACCCTGCTGCTTTATCAGCAGGGCGTATTCACCTCCCGGCAGCATACCAGCGGGGTCGATTTTTCTTCGGTGGTGGGCCTCGGCTCCGGCCGGTTTTTGCTGGGTGGCGAAGAGGGTACACATTTTTACCCTGAAGAGGCCGGTCAGACGGCTATCGCGGGAGACGGACAGTGAATCAGCCAGTCAAGAAGCCGGAAGACGATAAAGTCACCCAGCGTCTGCATACGCTGGCAACCTTTCTGATCAATTACCGTTATGCGGTGGTTTCCATTTTCCTGGTCATCACCGTGGCCATGCTTTATTCCGCCTCCAGCCTGAAAATCGAAACCGGGTTCAAGAAGCAACTGCCGCTTGAACACGAATACATGCAGACCTTCCTTAAATACGAAAAGGAGTTTGGCGGTGCCAACCGCATTCTGGTTGCCCTGGTAGCAAGCGATGGAGATATGTTTACCCCTGGTTTTTTCGAGGATTTCGAAAGTATCACCAACCAGGTGTTTTTCATTCCAGGCGTTGACCGGGCCAGTGTCCGCTCCATATTCACTCCCAATGTGCGTTTCGTGGAAGTGGTTGAAGACGGCTTTGCCGGTGGCAATGTCATTCCGTCTGATTTTTCTCCAACCGAGCAGATGTTTCAGCGGGTCAGGGGCAATATCGTCAAGTCAGGGGAGGTCGGCCGGCTGGTTTCTAACGACTTTTCGGGCGCCATGGTGTGGGCCAACCTGCTGGAAGAAGACCCGATAACTGGTGAAAAACTGGATTATCGCCAGGTGGCGGAGCAACTTGAGGCCATCCGGACGGAGTACGAGGGGGATGATTACACCGTTCATATCATCGGTTTCGCCAAGATCGTCGGCGATATATCGGATGGGGCGAAGTCCGTTGTCTGGTTTTTCCTGATTGCCCTGTTGGTCACCACTGTACTGTTGTACCTTTATTCCCATTCAATATGGCTGACTTTTATTCCATTGATCTGTTCGCTGATCGGTGTGACCTGGCAAATGGGCACCCTCAGCCTGTTGGGCTACAGCCTTGACCCGATGAACATCCTCACGCCCTTCCTGATTTTTGCCATTGGGGTGAGTCATGGCGTGCAGAAGATCAGCGCCTGGACCGTTGAAAAAGAATTCAATGGCCGTTCGCCCGATGCCTGGGCGCAGGATGGCGTGACTGACGTGGACACCATCGCCCGGCGCTCGCCCATGCACGGCTCGCGGGAAACCATGAAAAAACTGCTGGCGCCCGGCATCATTGCGCTGATATCGGACACCATTGGTTTCCTGACCATCATGTTCATCAATATCCAGATCATCCAGGAACTGGCGATCACAGCGAGTATTGGTGTGGCGGTTATTATCCTCACCAACCTGATATTGCTGCCGGTGCTGTTGTCATGGGTTCATCTGCGCAACCCGCATGCCTACCGTGCGCGGCTGTTGCGTAACGCTCACCAGCATTCCACCTTCTGGATGTTCCTTACCAATGTAACCAAACCGCGCCGCGCTGCCATTGTCATTGGTATTGCCGCGGTGCTGTTTGTGGTCGGGTTCTGGATTGCCATGGACATGAAGATTGGCGATTCAGAAGTCGGCGTTCCCGAGCTGCGCCCGGACTCCAGGTATAACCAGGATGCCATGCTGATTTCAGAGAAATTCTCGCTTGGCGTAGATCTGCTGACCGTGGTTTCTGAAACCGTCCCCAATGCCTGCACGGAAAATTATGCGGTGATGGAGAATATCGACCGCTTTGCCTGGCAAATGCGAAACGTCGAAGGCGTGCAGAAAGTCATCACGCTGCCGATGGTGGCCAAGGTGGTCAATGCCGGTTGGAATGAAGGCAACATCAATTGGCGCATCCTGCCTCGCGATAACTATGTATTGCGGCAGGCGCTTAGCAATATTGATACCGACACCGGTTTGCTCAACCGGGATTGCA
>JBFIHZ010000002.1:0-54631 GCA_041601535.1 Lysobacterales bacterium
CAGCTTTCTGTTACAACTGAACGATAGTGCCGGCGAACCTAACTCAGCGGAGCTGAAATGGTCCGGATGGCAGATCAAGCGCTATCTTGACGTGCTATGGATGCACCGGGAAGGCCGGCCCGATGACTGCCCCACCCGCCACTGGACACAATCTGCTTTATTGCTGGGAGACGACCACGGATCCATCGAGTGGCCGGGATTCCCAGTTGCATCGCAGGACCAGTGGACCACAGGCCCCAAGACCGCGGGCAGCACAATGTGCCTGCATGAGAATGGACCTGGCCGCAAGATGAAAGACCTGTTCCGCCGGCACGCCATTCCACCGTGGCTGCGCACGGCCATTCCGGTGCTGCACTGCAACGGGCAAGCAATGGCTGTGGGTGACTGGTTGTTTCACCCCGCATTCCGGCGGTTGCTGGCCGAACAGGACAGCGATTACACCTGGCGGCCCGCCCACCCCGTATTGCAAAAAATCCGTAGCGATAGCCACCGGCAAAACATTGACCCGCATGATGCGCTCGGTTAGTGTCCGTGTCCTTGATCAAGCAGAGGTCTGCGATGAACGATAAGCCTGCAAAAACACCCGATTTTGAAAAGTCACTGAGTGAGCTTGAAAGCCTGGTTTCAAAACTGGAGTCCGGTGATCTCAGCCTGGATCAATCGCTGGATTGCTTCAAACGAGGGGTGGAGCTGACGCGTAATTGCCAGGCCATTCTGGATCAGGCGCAGCAAACCGTGGAGCTTCTGACCCAGACAGACCAGGCAGAAGATGCAGACGCCGTTGAACGCGACCACTGACGCTGCGGCACAGGTTGCCAACTGGCGCAGCCGGTTTGAAAAAGTGCTGGAAAAACGGTTACCTGCAGAAAACCATCCACCCCATCGCCTGCACCTTGCCATGCGCTACTCTGCGCTGGCCGGGGGCAAGCGCGTTCGGCCATTACTGGTGTATGCCGCCGGTAAGGCACTGAATCTGAAGGAAGACAGACTGGACGGCCTGGCCTGTGCCGTGGAATTGATTCACGCCTATTCGCTGATACACGATGACCTCCCGGCCATGGATGATGATGACCTGAGGCGCGGACGCCCCAGTTGTCACCGCGCGTTTGATGAGGCAACCGCCATACTGGCCGGAGATGCCTTGCAGGCGCTGGCTTTTGAAACCCTGGCCGAAGATACCAGCATGGCGCCACCAACAGCCGTTCAGTTGATTCACCTGTTAGCCCAGGCATGCGGCTCCACCGGCATGGCTGGCGGCCAGATGCTGGACCTGAGCGCCGAGGGAAACATGCTCGATATCATGCAATTGGAGAAAACCCATGCCCTGAAAACCGGCGCGTTGATCCACATGGCGGTGGTTGCCCCCGGCTACATGGCAAACGCGGACGCGCAAACATTAGCGGCGCTGGGAGAATACGGCCAATGCGTCGGTCTGGGTTTTCAAATTTGCGATGACATACTGGATGTCACGGGTGACGTGTCGCTCACAGGTAAAAGCGCCCACACCGATGCACAACGCGACCTGCCGACGTTTCCCAGCCTGATCGGTATTGAAGCATCACAGCAACGGGCCGGAGAGTTACGTGACAGGGCATTGCAGGCAGCCAGCCAGTTGCAGGGCAATTCCGACAGCCTGGTATGGCTGGCCGAATACCTGACGCACCGCGACCATTAGCCTGAAAACCAATCCGAGGCTAAAATACCCCCATGAATCCCGAGCAATACCCTATTTTGCACCGCCTGAACTCGCCGGCCGAACTGCGTCAACTGGATGAAGAGCAGTTACCGCAGGCGGCAGCTGAGCTGCGGCGGTTCCTGATCGAGTCCGTTTCCACCAGCGGCGGTCATTTCGGCGCCGGCCTGGGCTGCGTTGAATTGACGGTGGCGCTGCATTATCTGTTCAATACGCCGGACGATCGTATCGTCTGGGACGTCGGTCACCAGGCTTACCCGCACAAAATTCTGTGTGGCCGGGCTGGATCGATACAAACCATCAAGAAGCTCCATGGTCTGGCGCCATTTCCCAAGCGGGCGGAAAGCGATTACGACCTGTTTGGCACCGGCCATTCCTCCACCTCCATCAGCGCGGCGCTGGGCATGGCGCTGGCCTCCAGGGCCAAGGGCGAAGCGCGTAAATGCGTGGCGGTGATCGGGGACGGCGCAATGACCGCAGGCATGGCTTACGAGGCCTTGAACCACGGTGGTGATCTTGACCCGGATTTGCTGGTGGTGCTTAACGAAAACCAGATGTCCATTTCACCCAATGTGGGCGCTTTGACCCGCATGCTGGGCAGGCTGATGAGTGGACCAACTGTTACCGGCATCCGTGAACGCAGCAAAAAGCTGATGCACCGTGATTCCCGCACCTGGCGTTTTATGAGCCGCTGGGAGGAGCATCTCAAGGGCATGGTCATGCCCAGCACGCTGTTTGAAGAGCTGGGATTCAACTACCTTGGGCCCATCGACGGACACGATCTGCCCACCCTGATCCGCACCATCCGCACAGCGCGTGATATCGAAGGCCCCAACCTGCTGCATATCATCACAGCCAAAGGCAAAGGTTACGAGCCGGCTGAAAAGGATCCGGTCAAATACCATGCCGTCAGCCCGTTTGACCCGCTAAAAGGGGTGCAGAAAGCCGCAACCGAAGGCCCCAAAAGGCCAAGCTATACAGATGTCTTCGGACAATGGCTATGCGACATGGCGGAACGGGATCCTACCTTGATGGGTATCACCCCGGCCATGCGCGAAGGTTCCGGCATGGTAGAGTTTCACCGCCGTTTTCCGGAGCAGTATTTTGACGTGGGCATAGCCGAGCAGCACAGTGTTACGCTGGCGGCCGGCATGGCCTGTGAAGGCGTTCACCCCGTGGTGGCCATTTACAGCACGTTTTTACAGCGTGCCTATGACCAGGTCATTCATGATGTGGCCCTGCAGAACCTGCCGGTGCTATTTGCCATAGACCGCGCCGGCCTGGTCGGGCCGGATGGGCCAACCCATGCCGGCAGCTTTGATCTTTCGTACCTGCGCTGCATCCCCAACATGGTCATCATGGCTCCCGCCGATGAAAATGAATGCCGCCAGATGCTCTACACGGGCTATTGTCACCAGGGCCCAGCCGCTGTTCGGTACCCGCGCGGTCGCGGCCCGGGCGTCATGCCAAAAACAGAGATGACCCGCTTGCCGATGGGAACGGCCCAGTCCGTGCTCGCTGGCAAGGGCGTAGCTATCCTGGCATTTGGCAGCATGGTGGCGCCCTGCCGCCTGATCGCCGAACGCATGCATGCCAGCCTGATCAATATGCGTTTTATCAAGCCTCTGGATGAAGCAACAACGCTGCAAGCCGCGCGTACTCACGATGTGGTGGTCACCGTCGAAGAAAATGCCATCGCAGGCGGAGCAGGCAGTGCAGTCAATGAATGCCTGGCAGCAGCCGGAGTGACGGTGCCGGTACTGAACATCGGCCTGGCAGACGGGTTTATAGAGCACGGTTCGCGCGAAGAATGCCTGCAGGCCGCCGGATTGGACCAAAGCGGTATTCAGCAGCAAATAAACGCCTACCTGCAACAGATTGGTATGGTGGCAGCAGTGACTGGCCCTTCCGCGCAGGCCAATGCGTGATTTGAATTCATTTCCCGCACTCAGTCACTTGGTGAATGCCTTGCAACCGCTGCGGGAAGAACGTATCTGAATGTCAGATTGATTCTGAGGCCAACCTGGCGGGTGGTTTTTGGCACCGCATGTTGGCATCGACGCTGTAAATCACCCCGCATCACCAGCAAACTGCCATGTTGCAGCGTCAGCCGCCGGCTTTTACCCCGTTTTCCCTCGCGTAACAGAAAATTCCGTTCCTCCCCGAGACTGATCGAAGCGATCAGCGGATGCTGGCCCAGCTCCGGTTCGTTATCCGCATGCCATCCCATGCTGTCAGCACCGCTTCGATAGGCATTCGCCAGCACGGAATTAAAGCGGTGCCCAAGGTCGGTTTGCAACCTGTCGCGCAGCACTCGCAGGTCACGGTGCCATGGTAAAGGCTGCAACTGCAAGCCGCTGTATCGATACTGAGCCTCGGCATCGCCATACCAGCAGGTTAACCTCGGTTGCAACACGGAACGGCCATACAGCGTGATGGCTTCCTGCTTCCAGGCCAGTTCAGCATGCAGCGTTTGCAGGAGATGATGCGCGTAGTCGCTGGACAAATAATCCGGCAGGTAATCGAGCTCGCGCAAGCCGCCCAGCTGTAGCGACTGTTGCGCAACAGGGACCGGCCCGAGGTCGGACTGACCCACGATTCAGTGTGGCATTGCCCGCAACTGCCGGTCATGCCAGGCCGACAGCAACAGCAACGCGGATATCGCACCGAGCAATGCCATAAACATATCGGATTGCGTATCCCAGACATAGCCCTGGGTGCCCAAAAAGGACTCGGCAGCTTCCTGGCTCAACAGGGCCACCCACCATTCAATCAGTTCGTACAGCGCGCTGATCGCCAGGCAGATGCTGACGATGATAAAACCCAGCCATGTTTTACCGCGAACCACCTGATTCCTGATGAGAATTTCACGGGCCACCATGGCCGGAATGAACCCCTGGGCCAGGTGGCCCAACTTGTCATAATTATTCCGTTCACCACCGGTCAGGTCCCGCAACCAGTCACCCAACGGCACCTCGGCATAGGTGTAATGCCCACCGACCATCAGCACGATGGCGTGAATGAGAATGAGCGCATAGACCATGGGAGTCAACGGAAAACGCTTACGCGTGGCCAGCAACAGGGCCAAAGCCGCTAATGCGGGCGATACTTCCAGCCACCAGATAGGATAGTCATGCGGTTGCCAGGCAGACCACGCCAGAACGGCGAAAAACACACCCAGCCACAGAACTGGTTTCATTGCGCTTCAGTTCTCCTCTGGAACTGGCTTAGTTCGCATGAGGGCCGATAGCAGCCGCCGGCGGGTGATTTCATTCTGTGTCCTGGATTCTCACGGCCAACACGTCACAATTCGAGCCATGCAGAACGGAATTTGCCGTCGCACCCAGCAACAATTGCACGCCTTTTTGCCCGTGCGTGCCCAACACTACCAGTTCCACTGCCAGCTCTTGCGTAAAACGGTGAATCTCCCGGGCCGGGCTGCCAGTCAAAAAATGCCGGTTTTCCCTGGCAATGCCGTACTGTTCACCGAGTGCATCCAGCTTGTTTTTCAGCTCGTTTTTCAGGTTCTCTTCCACTTCGTTCATGCCAACGAACACCGGCCCGTAAGGGACTACCCCCATATAGACCGAGTCCATGGGTTCCTGCACATACACCAGATGGATGACCGTCTGGCCGGAGGCAACGTCCAGCGCACGCTGGATAATGATTCCGGATTCACTGCTCAAATCAACGGCAACCGCTATGCTCTTGTAACCCGACATGCCACTCTCCGATTGTCAAACAACAGATGGCCTCATTTTAACTGACCAACAGGAATTTTGTATGACCCGCGTCAACCCAACCCGGAGGCAACATGCCGGCATCTGCGCTGCCGCAACGTGGCTGTTTCTTCTCAGGAATCCAGCGCCGCGATACATTCAATTTCCGTGCGCGCATCCAGTGCCAGGCCGCTTACACCCAGGGCGCTTCTTGCCGGCGGGTTTTCACTGAAGTAGCCGACATACACTTCATTCATCGCCGCCCATTCGCCGATATCTGCCAGGAAAACCGTACACTTGATCACCTGACGCATTGACGAACCATGCCGTTCCAGCGTGGCCTTGATATTTTCCAGCGTTTGACGTGTCTCCGCCTGAATGCCTCCCTCTGCCAGTTGCCTGGTTCCGGGAACGATTCCCAGCTGCCCGGAAAGGTAAAGCAACCCATTCACCCTGACGGCTTCGGAAAACGGCATGGTTCGGCCCTCGTAGGCCGGATTACTGAGGTATTCCGGCCCAGCCGCATGCACTGTCCCGCTGACAGTCATTGCCATCAGGGCAAACACGCCCACCGTCACCGCATTTATTTTGTTCATGGATTTTTCCTCGCTATCAATCGATTTCAGATTTCATTGCGCCGGGCAAAACCAGCAATGTGTTCAGCGGCCCGGAACGCCAGCGCCTGGATGGTCATGGTGGGTTGCCCGCGGCCCGATGTCACCAGGCTGCTGCCGTCACAAATAAACAGGTTCGGCACCTCGTGGCTGCGGTGATAGCGGTCCACCACCGATGCAGACGGGTCATTGCCCATGCGGCAGGTGCCAAGCAAATGCACCGCTATCGAAGTGGCAGCAATCGGATCCCGCCAGGTCCGCACCGCGCCAGCCGCCTGCATGATCTCTTCGCCCCGGTCCTGCAAAAATGCTGCCATGGAAAGGTCATCGGGATGGTCCTGGTAGGTGATTCTCAAGGCAGGCCGGCCCATGTCATCTTTCAGTTCCGGATCAAGCGTCACATTATTGCTGGCCAGCGGCAGGGATGTGGTACTGCCCAGGACTGCGGTACGGTGGGTAAAGGTATGTTCCAGGTAACGCTTGTAGTCAGCGCCCCAGCCCGGCATATCCGGAGGCATGCCCTGCAGTGCATTCATCAACGGCGTGGCATTAAGGTAGGGCCGCGCATCTATGCCACCACCGCCATAAAAGCCGCGCTTTTCATCGGATTCGTAAAAATCATGCACGATGCGCGTGCATTGCACGCTTTTGTAATCATTCAGGGGGTGATCGAATTCGGCGTACATGGCCGCGTGCCCATTAGCCATCAAGTACTGGCCAACCCGGCCGGAACCATTGGCCAGACCATCGGGGAATCGTGAAGATTCCGACAAAAACAGCAGGCGCGGCGTTTCCGCCCCATTGGCCGCCAGGATGACGGCTTTGGCTTTTTGTGCATGTTCGACACCGTCGGCATCCCGGTAGACCACCTGGTTCACCCTGCCCTGCTTGTTGGTATCGATTCGAAATACCGTGCTGAGCGGACGGATTTCGCAGTGTCCACTGGCCAGTGCCAGCGGAATCATGGCCGCAAGGGTTGATGACTTGGCGTTCATTTCGCAGCCGAAGCCCATGCAGAATCCACAGTGCACACAGGGCGGACGGCCATTGAACGGCTGTGACAGAATGGCCAGTGGCGCGACCTGGGGATGCAAGCCCAGTGCCAGCGCCCCTTTTTCCAGCAATACACCGGATGATTTTATTGGCAACGGAGGCAATGGATACGGTCGTGAACGAGGCGGGTCGAAAGGCCCGGGAGCTCCGGAAACCCCCAGTTGCCACTCCACCTTGGTGTAATAGGGTTCCAGCTCCTCATAGCTGACCGGCCAGTCGCTGAGCGCCGTCCCTGCCACGGCGCCGCGCATGCTCACTTCCTTGAAATCCACTGGCCGGAAACGCCAGTAATTGCCTGAGAAGTGCACGGTACTGCCACCCACACCACGGGCGTACAGGGCTGGCGGCGCGCCACGCACGACTTGCGCCGTTTCTGTTTCAAGATGACGGAATGTCTGGGGGTCACGCCACACCGGGTGATTGGACAGTTCGCCGTTAAAAAACACCGAAAGTTCATCGTGTGTGAAATCGCTGGCGCTGCGATGCAAGCCCTGCTCCAGCACGACCACATCAAACCCCGCAACTGACAATTCCTTGGCCAGAACGCCGCCCGATGCACCCGAGCCGATAATGACAAAGTCGACTTCATCCCGGGTGTCAAAAACTACGGCAGCGGCAGTCATGACGGCTCGCCCTGTTGTGCCGGCGTATCGTAAAAGCCGAAAGGCGGCTGCCAGCCGTGCACAGGCTGGAAGCCAATCAGTTGCCAGCCGAGCTGATCACGATTTCCACCATAACCCGGCATGGAAAACGCTCCGGCAACGGTCAGAAACTGCAACATGGAAAAGGCCGCGTGCTGTTCATGTTGCTTCAGTAGCCGCGTCTGCTCGGCAAACCCGAGTTGCGCCAGGCGCTGGCCGTCCGGCAGTTGATCATTGAGTGTTTGCACAAAACTTCTGACCGGCTCACCCCAGGGTTTACGGAAACCTCCCAAGGCTTCATCAATAAACCAGATTACACCCAGTTCTTGCGCTCCAGGCGTTTCTGTCTGTGGCAAAATCTGTTCGGCAACCGCGGCAAGGTCCGCGGCCTCTGGCCGGGTGAGATTGGAAAATGTGGCCTGCTGATCGCGTTTTTCGCCAGCCTGCAGTGCCGTGCTGTATACCAGCGGCATGACCGAGGCCAGCCAGGTGCTGCCGACGATACCTCCGGAGGTGCCCAGAAACTGCCTGCGTCCGAACTGCTTTGTGCCCATCAGCGCTCCTCCATCCACATTGTGCAGCCAGTTTAACCTGCTGTGACCGCGGTTGTTATGGTCCCATCTCAGTCTTGCCTTGCCGCGATTTCTTGTACCACCACCCACGGCGCCACCACCACTGCCCAGAACTCGGGATTTTCAGCTTCCCAGGCCAGCGCATCTTCATCCGTAGCGCGGTGCAATAACTGCTGCCCGTGCAACCGCTCCAGGCCGGCGGCATCATCGCGCACCAGGCAGGTGGCGGTATCGACAAGATCCAGCGATGTGTCCACCACCACGACCACTCCACGGGCAAAATGCCGCGCCAGTTCCGGCCAGGTCAAGCGGCCGGTCTGCGCATTCAACAACGCCTGAATGTCATCCGCGGAGGTATTTGCTGCCATGATCAGTGGGGACCGGTCACACCGCGGGTTTGCTGATCAGGCAAAACGGATCGGGCAGAACCTCAGCCACCGTCCAGCTTCGCACATGCTTCGAATCACAACAGGAGATAATCCGCGCGTCCGGCTCCATCAACTCTTCAATCACCTGGCGGCAAGCGCCACAGGGTGGGTGCGCCTGTTCTCCCGGGGTGTAAATCAACACGGTCTCCACGCGGCTGGCTCCCGCCGCGACGGCGGCGGCCAGCGCGTTCCGCTCGGCGCACAGAGTGAGGCCAAAAGAGGCATTCTCGACATTACATCCGACGAACACCCCGCCAGCTTCGTCCAGTACCGCCGCACCTACCGGAAACTGGCTGTACGGTGCGTGGGCCCGCGAGCAGACCTCCTTTGCCAGCGGTTTGAGCTGCGCAATTGTTTGCTCCACACTGTTCACTTTGTTGGACCTCCCGTAATACATTCCCACACCGCCGGCGGCTGGTCCGGGGACAGAGGGCCGCTGCTGATACTGAATGCCTTGCGAACTGCCACCGCTGCCCGTTCCCATTCCGCCAGGCTGCGAGCGTGCACCATCGCCAGCGGAGTATCCTTCCCGACCTCTGTCCCCGGGCAGCACAACTGGCCGATACCGACCCCGTGATCCACATCATCTTCCGCGCGCAGACGTCCACCGCCCAGTTGAACGACCGCCAGCCCTATGGCTTTCAGGTCAACTTCGTCCACCCAGCCAGACCTGTCCGGTAACACAGGCCGCACCACATCCGCATCGGGCAGGTAAGTCGCCGGTTTGTCCAGCAAGTCCGCTGGCCCACCCTGCAGGGAAACCATCGACGCAAAGCATTCAGCAGCCGCACCGGAATCCAGCACGTTCTGAAGGGCAGCCCGCGCGGCAGCAGTATCCGGCTGCAAAGCGCCCAGCACCAGCAACTCCGCCGCCAGCTCAAGCACGATGTCATGCATCCGGGGGTGCCGTGCATCACCGCGCAGGTAGCTGATTGCTTCATGAACTTCCAGTGCATTGCCCGCCGACCAGGCGATTGGCTGTTGCATATTCGTGATCACCGCGTTGCAGGCGACTCCGGCATCGACCGCAACCCGGCAGATCTCCAGCGCCAGTTGCCTGGCATCGCCCATCTCTTCCATAAAAGCGCCGCCGCCAACCTTGATATCCATTATCAGTGCATCCAGGCCTTCGGCCAGCTTCTTGGACAATATGGACGATACGATCAGCGGGACCGAAGCCACGGTTGCCGTGACATCACGAACCGCATAGAAACGGCGATCGGCCGGCGCCAGATTATCGGTCTGACCGATTATTGCGATGCCGTGCTCTGCAACCAGGCGCTGAAAGGTTGCAATGTCCAGGCGCGTATTGAAACCGGGAATGCTTTCCAGTTTATCCAGCGTGCCGCCGGTGTGCCCCAGACCGCGCCCCGAAATCATCGGCACGTAGCCACCGCAGGCCGCAACCATCGGTCCCAGCACCAGGCTGACCAGGTCGCCTACGCCGCCGGTGGAGTGCTTGTCGACTACCGGCCCGTCCAGATCAGGCCACTGCAGACAGGTTCCGCTGTCCCGCATCGCCAGCGTCAGGGCACGTTGCTCGGCAACATCCATGCCACGAAACCACACGGCCATGGCAAAGGCCGCGATCTGGGCATCGGTCACCGTTTGGTCTGAAATGCCTGCGACCAATGCCGCAATTTCAGCCTGTGACAAGGGCTTGCCATCCCGTTTTTTCTGAATAAGTTCAGAGGTATGCAACACCTGAGCGTCTCCTGCCTGTGCCGGTTGGAAACCAGCGCCCGAGCACTGCAAATACAGCCCGGAAGCGTCACCATACTATGTTCCTGAGGCGGATTCAGCAGTCCGTCGACCCGGCATTTGCCAATCACCGGGTTTTACGTCAATCTGTTGCGGTTTGTGCCGGCCGCGGAATGCCTGGATACCAAGATGACGCCACAGCTTAGCTTTATGAAAAGGGGATTTCTGTTCTTCAGCCTGTTGCTGGCATTGCCGTCGTTTGCCGCTGACCTGCCATTGGAGTCCATAACCAGCCTGAGCGACGATTTATCTGAACAGGTAATCGCCTGGCGCAGGGACTTCCATCAGAACCCGGAATTGTCCAATCGCGAATTCCGCACCGCGAAAATCGTTGCTGAACACCTGCAATCGCTGGGCATGGAAGTACAAACCGGGGTTGCACACACGGGTGTGGTTGGCATCCTGCGCGGTGGCAAACCCGGCCCCGTGGTGTTGCTTCGGGCGGACATGGACGGGTTGCCGGTGGAAGAGAGGAATGATCTGCCGTTCCGCTCAACCGCGCGGGGCGAATACAATGGCGAAGACGTTCCGGTCATGCATGCCTGCGGTCATGATACGCACGTGGCCATACTGATGGGCGCAGCGGAAGTTCTGTCCGCACTGAAAGAGGATATGCCGGGTACCGTAAAATTTGTTTTTCAACCCGCCGAAGAAGGCGCGCCACAGGGTGAAAAAGGCGGTGCAGAGCTGATGGTGGCAGAACAGGTGCTGCAAAATCCACAGGTTAGCGCGGCATTTGCCCTGCATATCAGCGCCACCGATGAAGCCGGCCGTATCGGCTATAGTGCCGGCCCCCGGTATGCCAGTGTGGATGATTTCAAGATCACCGTCCATGGCAAGCAGTCGCACGGTGCCGCGCCGTGGATGGGCGTGGACAGCGTGGTGGTATCGGCGCAGATCATCAACGCCCTGCAAACCATTGTCAGTCGCAACCTGCAACTCACGGAACAGCCGGCCATCGTTACCATTGGCAGTATTCACGGTGGCCTTCGTTCCAATATTATTCCCGAACAAGTGGAAATGGTTGGAACCATTCGCGCACTGGATGAAAACATGCGCCAACAGATCCACCAACGCATCCGTGAAATCTCCGCGGGTATTGCACAGTCCATGAACGCAACCGTTGAGGTACAGATTCCCTTGTCCACCTCCTATCCGGCCACCATCAACAATGCCGCGCTGGCAGAGGAAATGTTACCGGTGTTGCAGGCTGTGGCCGGCGCCGACAATGTTGACCTGTTAAAGCCCATTACCGGCGCCGAAGACTTTTCCTATTTCGCCAACGAAGTACCCGGTTTTTACATTTCCCTGGGTGGTAAAACACCCGGCCGTCCACTGGAAGAAGTTGCTGCCCACCACACTCCGGATTTCCTGATCGACGAAAGTGGCCTGGATGTAGGCGTCAAGGCCATGTCTGCCATGGCCTGGGAATATCTGCTCAATCATTCCAACCAGGAGCAATAAATGTTTGCCTTATCGATTACAAGCCCGTTTGAAAAGCGCAAATCAGCCAACGGTAAATTGCGAACTTTGAGCACCTGGGGTGCGGCACTTTTCCTGTATGCCGGCCTGTGCCAGGCCAGCCTGGCGCAGCAGCAGCTGGATGCAAACCAACAGCTGGCGGAAGACATTCTTCGTGAACTGGTGGGTTATGAATCCACCATCGACAAACCGGAGCAAACACGGCTGGCTACTGAAGCCATGGCCCGGCGACTGCTCGATGCGGGATTTCCCGAAAGCGATGTCCAGGTAGTGAATCCAGAGCCGGGAAAATACGGCTTGATTGCGCGCTACCGCGGAATCCAGCAACAGGAACCCCTATTGACCATGGCGCATATCGATGTGGTTACAGCGGACCCGGACGCCTGGGCGTTTCCACCGTTTACGTTTGGCAAGAAAGACGGATTCTATTTCGGCAGGGGAACGCAGGACAACAAGACAGGTGCCGCCCACCTGGTGGCCAACTTCATCCGCCTGTTGCAGGAAAAGCACGTGCCCAACCGCGACCTGATTTTGGTCCTGACAGGCGATGAGGAGACTGACGGGCGTGTTATCCAGTGGATGGCCAGCGAAGGTTTCCCTTTGATCAACGCGGCCTACGCCCTGAATACCGATGGCGGGGGCGGTGAATACGACGAGAATTTCAAGCCCCGTTCATTTATGGTGCAGACGGCGGAAAAAGTTTACCAGACCTACCGGCTGAGCGTGACCAATCCGGGTGGCCACAGCTCACTGCCGCGTCCTGACAATGCCATCAATCAACTGGCAGCTGCTCTGGTACGCATCGCTGAATACCAGTTTCCAATTCAGATTAATGAAAACACCCGGTTGATGTTTGCAAGGGCATCACAACTGGAGTCAGGAGAAACCGCCAATGCCATGGCGGAAGTGGCCCGGGACGGCGCGGAATCTGCCGCTACCGCCATCCTGGTAAAGGACCCCTATTTAAACGCCATCATGAGAACCACCTGCATCGCCACGGGCCTGACGGGTGGGCATGCGGAGAATGCCCTGCCCCGCGGTGCCACGGCAACGATCAATTGCCGCATCCTGCCGGGTACCGAGCCAGCCGAAATAAAGGCCCGACTGGCCGAGTTGATCGCCGACGACGAAATCAAAATCACCTCCATCTATGATGCGCAACCCAGCCCGGCATCGGTCATGCCAGCCGCATTACAGGAATCACTGGAAGCACTGGCAGAGGAGTTCTGGCCTGGCGTACCGCTGATTCCGGAGATGTCCACAGGCGCCACGGATGGCCTGTTTGTGCGCAATGCCGGAATACCGGTATTTGGAGTTGCCGGCTGGTTCATGCGGTTGAGTGATGTGCGCGCCCATGGGCTGGATGAAAAAATTGGCATCAAGGAGTTTCATCAAGGCACCGAATTCTGGTACCGCATGCTGAAAACGCTAAGCCAACCCTGAGTTTTACTGCGTCAGCACCGACCCGCGCAGGGATAACTCGACACATCGAGCGGGCTCAATCTGGGCCCGTTGACCGTCTGGCTGATAGCAGGCGCAACGCCCTGTATCCGCCGAGGAAGCACACACCAGGCTTTCCTCCCAGCGTTCCCGAGCGGTCTTTTCAGTGCCGTCAGGATAGTAGCGTTCGGGTGCCATGCGCATGTCGGCCTGGTGCTGCAGTTCAGCCGCCCACCGCTGCAAAGGTTGCTGGTAAATCGCGTACACCGCCAAACACCAGACCAGCAACAAAGCCAACCGTAAGGCCCGCCACCGGAACAGCCTGCCGGCCTGTGCGTTTTTCAGTTCAGACGCCTGAATTTTCAGCACCGCCGCTCGTGTCTGCTCTTCGGATAGTACGTGCTGACTGTGTCGCCGGATATGCGGGATCAACTGGTGCGCAGTAAATACACCGGCAGGAACCGGCGGCTTGATCTGTTTATGCCCGCTGAACACCACCATTGGCATAAAACGTGACAATGGCAGCCCCAACAAACGCTCCAGTGCCTGTACGCGCAAAAAGTTTTCATGCACCGGGTTGTCAAAACGTGCCCGGCCGAGCCAGCGGGTCTGCGTCCAGCGCGCCTGTGCTGCAGTACCGGACAACAGGCCGGGTTTGTACAGTGAGTCGATTACGAATATGCCGAACCGGGACACCACGATGTGGTGGTAAAACAGCGTTCCGCCAGAAGCGGGCAAGCACACGCCATGAAATGAGGTGTACTGGGTCCGGGGTAAGCCGGATTGAAGCAAGCGGCGCGTGCGCGCGTAGCCGATGGTGCCAAGAAAGCGCGGGGATCCAATATAGGCGATCAGTACGGCCAGTGGCAATAACCACAACAGGTGGGAAGTCAGTGCGATATTCATCTCATAAAGCAACCTGTAAGAGACGCCCCGGCCTGCCGCTGTCGGTCCACCGGCTCCTTCGCTCTGGCAAAACCAGGCGGCCGCCGCACCGGCATGCCAACACGCTTCAGCCGGGCCCGGGCTCCATCCTGCTGCTGGCCAGGGTACGTTAGCACAGAATATTTTTTCGGCCCAAATTCGGCATTTTACAGTCCCTGCCCACTTCAAACCGGCCCGGTTTGGCATACAATAGCCGGAAGCACACTAACGGTGCGCTGTACCATAAGCAGCCGCAAGGCTGGCAGGTGCAGAAACAATAACCCAAAAACCTCGGGGGAGAATCACTGTGAATATTGACCTGGCCAAAACCGTTTCCTTAATCCGTGGTGGCTTACTTGACCATCGCAGCACCTGGGAAAGTTACTTCGAATCCACACCATCCTGGAAGGAAACAGCCATCCAGCTGACGGTACCGCTGTTGCTGGCCAACCTGATCCTCAGTTTCCTGTTTTCACGTCTGGTGGGCGGCTACGCCATGTACGCTCCGGTACATGGTGGTTTCATGGCCTTCATCCTGTCACTGATCATGCTCCTCATCGGCCTGGCCGTTACCGTGTTCATCTTTAATTGGCTGGCTGGTGTTTTCGGCGGCCAGAAAAACCTGGACCGGGCATTTGCAGCGGTATCTCTGGCTGTTATCCCCGCCTGGGTGGCGGGAATCATCGCGTCGCTCATTCCCTGGTTTGGGGTGTTCATCGCGCTGGCCGGTGGCATCATGACGCTTGTTTTCCTCTATCGGATCATGCCACTGGCGCTGGGCATTCCCGCTGAGAACCGGGTCAAGCATTATGTTCTTTCCTTGCTGGCGGTGTTCATTATCCAGGTGGTGCTGGGGTTGATGATAGCGCGCGACACCATGCGTCAGATGGATGCCGGTGATTTCAGCAAGCGTTCTGATTCTTCCTCCGGGTTTGGTTCAGGCATGTTTGGTGACCTGCAGCGGCAGGGACAGCTGATGGATGCGGCCAGCGCCGATGTTTATGACCCACCGGAAGATGGTGAACTGTCCCAGGATCAGGTGGAAGCCTACGTCCAGGTGCTGAAAAAAACCCGTGCACTGCAGGAAGAGTATTCCCGTGACGTGGAAAGCATCGCGGCTGAAATCGAAGCGAAGGAAAAAGCCGGTGAAAGCATGTCCGTATCAGACCTGCAGCGACTGTATTCAGGCGCGGGCACTGCTATTGGCCTGAACAACGCGGAAATGGAAATCGTGAAAACCGGCGGCGGCAACTGGGCTGAACATGTTTGGGTCAAGGAACAATTGCGCGCTGCCAAAATCCATCAGGGCGAAGGTTCAGACGCATTGGAACACAATTACGAGTTGTACCAGGAGTTTCAGGAAGAACTGGAGGCGGAGAATCCCTAGTCACTGCGTAAGCAAGCCCCACCGGCTACAGAGCCTGACTGTGCACAGCGAAAAAAAAGCCACAGCTCCGAGCGGGGCTGTGGCTTAGCAGGTGCGCTATCGTCTTACGGGTACAACGTTTAAACCCTGGCGGCCTGTTTGGCCGGCCTCATCCGCACTTGGAATAACCGCACGACAGACAGGTTGCGCAATTATCCATGCTGACCACTGCCTTGGTATTGCATTTGTTACACAGGGTGGCTGAGGCCGGATAGCCGGTGTCTTCGGTTCCAGCCGCATCAGCTTTCTTGTGTGCGGCTTCGGCTTCTGCACGTTTCTGGTTCAGGATCAGCTGCTGCTGTTCCGACAGTTCTTCCTTTTCCATCAGGCCTATTTTCTGCAGGTGATGTTCTATCACCGCGCCGATGTCGGCAATAATCGATGGCATGAACTTACCGCCCGGTTTGAAATACCCACCCTTGGGGTCAAAAACAGCTTGCAGTTCTTCTGCCAGGAACGTCACATCCCCGCCTTTGCGGAATACAGCGGACATCAGGCGGGTCAACGCCACAATCCACTGGAAATGATCCATGTTTTTTGAATTGATGAAGATCTCAAAGGGACGACGTTGTTCATGCTCGGTCCCCGGGTTCAGCACGATGTCGTTGATCGTCACGTACATCGCGTGATCGTCCAGTGGCGTTCTTATCTTGTAGGTGGAGCCCTCCAGCGCTTCCATGCCTTCCGGCCGCACCACCTGCTCCGTCATGCGGATGATCTTGGCTTTCTGGCGGTCTTCGCGGGCCGCCTGCGCCTCGGCCCTGGCGGCTTCCTCCTCTTCTTTCCTGACTACCTCGTAGCCAACAATTTTGTGGTCTATTTTGATGCTCATGGTTCACTAACCTGTTGTATTTTGCAGTAGCGGGGTAGCGTTCCGGCCGTGCTGTGTGCTTTACGATAAAACAAGCAATAAAGCGTGTCGTAACCGCCCGCGGCGGTTGCGCCGACACTTCCGTGTTTTCGGCGGCTCCGCGGCGCTCCCCATAATTCCTGTCCGTACCGAATTCTGTTCCACGTTCCAGGGACTGTTGACCTTTTTGCCTGTACAAACTTGCGCTGTGGCCAAAAAAAGGTGTACGTCCGTGTACGTACCACCTCCCTACAGTTTGACGGTCCCATTAATTCCCTCGCCGTCACTAGATCCCTGGTAGATTATAGTTATTCTCTCGGTGTACTTCCGTGTACTTCGGTACACCTCCGTTGTCTGCTTGCAGCCGTCAGAACTTGCCGTAATACCCCTCTTTCAGGGCATCAAACAGGTTGGCCGCGGTATGGGTTTCCCCATCGTATTCAATTTCTTCGTTGCCCTTGACTTCAACCACTTCACCATCGTCCAGCACAAACCGGTAGGTGGTATTGGCCAGATCATGGTCCTTGACCAGCACACCCTGGAAAGCTTCAGGGTTGAAGCGAAACGTGGTGCAACCCTTCAGACCCTTGCTGTGAGCATAGGTGTAGATATCCTTGAAGTTCTCATAAGCGTAGTCCGTGGGCACATTGGCGGTCTTGGAAATGGATGAATCCACCCACAACTGCGCTGCCGCCTGAATATCCACGTGTTGCGCCGGATCAATATCCTCGGCCGTGATGAAGTACTCCGGTAACCGGCCGGCATCATCTTCGGCATACGGCATTGCCCGGGGGTTGATCAATTTGCGGTAGGCCAGCAACTCGTAGCTGAACACTTCCACTTTTTCCTTGGTTTTGCGCCCTTCGCGAATCACATTACGGCTGTAGTGGTGGGCAAAACTGGGCTCAATGCCATTGGACACGTTATTGGCCAACGACAGGGAAATCGTGCCCGTTGGCGCGATGGACGTGTGGTGGGTAAAGCGGGCGCCTTCTTCGGCCAGCGCGGCCACCAGTTCGGGCGCATGCTCGGCCACGCGCTGCATATAGCGGCTATAGCGCGCGTGCAATACTTTGCCACTGACCGTATCACCCGGCTTGTAACCGTCATCGGCCATTTCCGGCCGGCGGCGCAGCATGTCACCGGTCACGGTAAACTCTTCCGCCATGATCGGTGCCGGACCTTTCTCACGCGCCAGTTCCAGCGCTTCCTCCCAGCCAGCCAGGGCCATTTCCCGGGCTACCTTTTCGGTGAACTCCAGTGAGTCCGGCGCGCCATACTTCATGCGCAACATGGTGAGGGTGGAACCCAGCCCCAAAAAGCCCATGCCATGGCGCCGCTTGCGGGCGATCTCATCGCGTTGTTTTTCCAGCGGCAAACCGTTAATTTCGACCACGTTGTCAAGCATGCGTGTGAACACGCGAACCACCTTGTGGTATTCGTCCCAGTTGAACCGGGCGTTTTCGGTGAACGGCTGTTCCACGAAGCGCGTCAGGTTGACGGACCCCAGCAGGCAGGCACCATACGGTGGCAGCGGTTGCTCTCCGCATGGGTTGGTGGCGCGGATGTTTTCGCAATACCAGTTGTTGTTCATCTCGTTGATGCGGTCGATCAGGATGAAGCCCGGCTCGGCAAAATCGTAAGTGGAAGACATGATCATGTCCCACAGCCGCCGTGCCGGCACCGTTTTGTAAATACGGCAGGCTACCAGCCCGTCTTCGCGGCTGACATAGCCGTCCGCATGCGGCCACTCGCGCCATAACACCTGCTCGCCATCGTTCAGGTCCACATCCTGCGCTTCGTGTTCATTGATCGGGAAAGCCAAGGGCCACAGGCCGTCGCTTTGCACCGCCTGCATGAATTCATCGGTGATCAGCAGGGAACAGTTGAATTGGCGCAAGCGGCCATCTTCCCGTTTGGCGCGGATGAATTCCATGACATCCGGATGACCGATCTCAAACGTTGCCATCTGCGCGCCGCGCCGGCCACCGGCCGATGACACGGTAAAGCACATCTTGTCGTAGATATCCATGAAGCTGAGCGGACCGGAGGTGTACGCTCCGGCACCGGAGACGTATGCTCCTTTCGGCCGCAGGGTGGAAAACTCATAGCCTATGCCGCAACCGGCTTTAAGGGTCAGCCCGGCCTCGTGCACTTTTTCCAGGATGCCATTCATGGAATCACTGATGATGCCCGATACCGTGCAGTTGATGGTCGACGTGGCTGGCTTGTGTGCCTGGGCACCGGCGTTGGAGGTAATCCGGCCAGCCGGAATGGCTCCCCGGCGCAGCGCCCATAAAAATTGCTCGTACCACTTGGCGCGTTTTTCTTCGCTGTCTTCGGCGTCTGCCAAAGCGCGTGCCACCCGCTTGTACGTGTCATCGATAGTGATATCGATGGCTTCCCCCGACTTGGACTTCAGCCGGTATTTCTTGTCCCATATATCCAGTGACGCTTCCTGCAAGGGAATGTCTTGTGAATCAGTACCAATGGCCTCAACCTGAACGCTGCTCATCAATTCTACCGTCTAATTCTTTGGTTTTATTTGATTATGCGACACAATTTATTGTGCGCTAGTTTTTATTTGGACACAAGATATTGTGTCAGCGGGGCAAACAATACGCCCACTAAGGCGCACTGTCAAATGTCATCTGCCAGCAGCAATGGGCTTGAAGAGAATTTTATTTATTTTATTTTTCATGATGTTAGAATTGTTTTTGGATAAATTACCTAGCAGGTCCGCAGACCGCTTGCGGCGGAAATCCGCACGGTTGAAGCATTTCGCTTTATCGCAAACGCTGCAGCCGCAGGCCATGTAGCCGCCCAGCGGACACTTAAGCAGACAACCGTCAGGAAACGAAACTTGTGTTCAATGTCATTTTGTATCAGCCCGAGATCCCCCCGAATACGGGGAACATTATCCGCCTGTGCGCCAACACCGGGTCGAAGCTGCATCTGATTGATCCCCTGGGGTTCGAACTGGATGACCGGCGCTTGCGGCGGGCCGGACTGGATTACCACGAAATGGCCCGGGTGACACGTTACCCGGACTGGCCGGCGTTTACGGAAAGCCACCCTGACATGCGGTTGTGGGGGCTGTCGTCACGTGGCAAGGTGCGCTATGACCAGGCTTCGTTCCAGCCGGGGGACGGATTGCTTTTCGGTCCGGAAACCCGCGGACTGCCGGATGGGCTGGGGCCGATGCAGTCAACGACCCACTGGCTGCGTCTGCCCATGCAGGTAAATAACCGCAGCCTGAACCTGTCCAACACCGTGGCGGTGGTGTTGTATGAAGCCTTGCGGCAGGCAGATTTCAACGGACTGGCATGAAGCGTTCCCGGCCACGCCGTGCTTACAGGGTTTCCGCTTTTTGCTCTCGCGACAATAACTCGCGCAGACATTGCTTGGGGCTCCAGCCATGATGAATGATGCCGTATACCTGCTCCGACAAGGGCATTTCCACCTCGTAGCGCTGTGCCAGCCGCCACACTTCCTCCGCGGTGCTCACCCCTTCCACCACCTGGCGAATGTCCGCCAGGGCCTGCTGCATTGACTCACCGGCACCCAAGGCCAGGCCAAAGCGGCGGTTACGTGACAGATCACCGGTACAGGTCAACACCAGGTCGCCCATGCCGGCCAGGCCAATCAGGGTTTGTTCGCACGCCCCGAGACTGCGCCCCAAACGCATCATTTCTGCCAATCCCCGGGTGATCAGAGCTGCCCGCGCGTTATTCCCCAGCCCCATGCCATCGGCAATGCCGGTAGCCACGGCCAGCACATTCTTCACTGCCCCGCCCAATTCGGCGCCCACGATATCGTCACTGGTATAAGCGCGAAAATTCTGCCCGTGCAACGCCCGGGCGATGCGTTGGCAATATGCTTGCTCGGTGCCGGCCACGGTGACGGCGGTGGGTAGATCGCGCGCCACTTCAACCGCAAACGAGGGTCCCGTCACCACCGCCAGTGGTCGCTGTTCCCCCACCAGATCCTGTGCAGCCTGGTGCAGGAACCTCCCGCTGCCGGGCTGCAAACCCTTGCAGGCCCAACTCACGCCCTGCCCTGGCCGCAACAGTGGCTTGACCTGTTGCAATACTCCGGCGAATGCATGGCTGGGTACCACCAGCAGCAGTTCATCGCTGCGCCCCACTGCCTCAGCAAGGTCGGCGGTAAATTCGATATCGGCAGGAAACGCGATGCCGGGCAGGAACCGTTCATTGCTGCCGCTGTTGCGCATCGCATCCATGTGCTCAGGGGAACGCCCCCAGAGCACGCACTGATGGCCTGCACGGCTTAATTGCATGGCCAGCGCCGAGCCCCAGGAACCGGCTCCAAGCACCGCAATCCGCAGTGCCTGGTGGTCCGTGTCTGCGGAGCGTTCAGCGCTCATGTGCGGCTCGCTCAGGTATTGGTGGAGAACTCCGCCGGAACCACTCCATCTGCCTCAGCGGCAGACCCGGGCTGGGCTTTTTGCTGATTGGCCAGTTCCTGCATGCGCTGGGCATACAACTGTTCAAAATTGACTGGCTGCAGGGTCAGCGGAGGGAATCCACCTTCAGCCACCATGCCTGAGATGGCATGACGGGCATAAGGGAACAGGGTATTGGGGCACATGGTGTTCATGACCGCGTGCGTGGCCTGTTCGTTAAAGCCTGAAATCAGGAAAATACCAGCCTGCGCCACTTCGGCCAGGTAGGCGGTTTTTTCACCCAGGGTGGCGGTGACCGTCACGGTCAGCACCACTTCATGCAGGTTCTCACCCAGGTCTTCAACCCGTTGCGCCAGGCTCATTTTAACGTCGGCCTGGCCCTGTTCCTGAAAAATCTCCGGAGCATTCGGTAATTCAAAAGACACGTCTTTCATATAAAGCTTTTGAATCTGGAACTGTGCTGCGGCAATGTCTTCCGGCGTCATTACCGGGTTTTTGCTTTGCTCTTCTGCCATGTTTTGATCACTCTGTTTGAATAATGAGCCGCACGCCGGTGGCGGCAGCGAGGTCGGGGATTATCCCATCTGACCCAATGGAAGGCCAGTTTTACGCGGTTGGCATGCCATCACTGACTTTGACGGCCCGCCAGGCCAATCCGGCTAGCGGGTTACCGGGTACTGGTCACTTTGCCACTGCAACATGCCGCCCTTAAGTACCGCCAGCTCGGAAACACCGAGCTTTTTCAGCTTGATGGCTGCCTGCATGGCCGTCTGTCCCGTTTTACACACCAGCAATACCTTCTTGTCTTTCAGCTTCTGCACCTCGGCATCCGCCTTGTCGATACGTGACATGGTGATATTGCGGGCATCGACGATATGCCCCTTGTTGAAATCCGCCACGGAAGAGACATCCACTACCACGGCCCGGGGATCGTTGATCCAGGCCACGGACTGTGCCGGGCTCAATTCGGTCAGGCCCTGCAGCTTGCGCACCAGCTCGGTCCATATCAGCAAGCCCAGTACCGCGATAAACCCTATTGACAACAAAGGGTGCCGGCCGGCAAATTCGATCAACTGTTCCATAATGTCCTGTTTTCCATATCTGTATCGCGGTTTGACAAGTTCCGGCAATCAGGCCTTCAGCAGCAAGGCCAATTGACGCTGCGGCCCGGCGCAGCTTGTGGAATAATTGCATCTTTGTGCTTGCCAGGCAAAACGTGCATCGTCATGCGTCCTGACCTGGCAGCATTCAAGTGGAGTCACATGCCCAGGAATGCAAGGCTTTGACCCCCAAGCGGCAAAATCACCCCGGAGTATCCATGAGCCCTGTTAAAAAACCCCTTGTCCTGATGATTCTTGATGGCTGGGGATACCGTGAAGCCACCGATTTCAATGCCATCGCCATGGCCCGCACTCCCTGCTGGGACCACTTGTGGCAACACAATCCGCATGCCTTGATTGAAACATCCGGCGAATCGGTCGGTCTTCCCGGCGGACAAATGGGAAATTCCGAAGTGGGCCATATGAATATCGGCGCGGGCCGCATTGTCTACCAGGATTTCACCCGCATTACCAAAGCCATCCATGATGGCGAATTCGAACATAACCAAGCACTCAGCCAGGCGGTCGATGCCGCGATTCAGGCCAAAGGAACAGTGCACATCATGGGGCTGCTATCGCCCGGCGGCGTGCACAGCCACGATGAACACTTCCAGGCCACGGTAAAACTGGCGGCACAACAAGGCGCAGCTCGCATCGCAGTGCACGCCTTTCTGGATGGGCGTGATACCCCACCGCGCAGCGCCGGCCCCTCGATCAAGGCCATGCAAGCGCTGCTGGATGGTATCGATGGTGCTGATTTTGCCACGCTCAGCGGGCGGTATTTCGCGATGGACCGTGACAAACGCTGGGACCGGGTTCGCAAGGCCTATGACAACATGGTTGATGGCACCACCGAATTTTCCTATGCGACCGCCGAGGAGGCCCTTGAGGCAGCGTACGAACGTGATGAGAATGACGAATTCGTGCAACCATCACGGCTGCACAACCAGCCCCTGATAAAGGCCGGGGACAGCATCATTTTTGTCAATTTCAGGGCAGACCGGGCGCGCGAACTGACCCTGGCATTTGTCGACCCTGAATTCGACGGGTTTGAGCGGCCGCAGGTATCACTGTCCGCTTTTGCCTGCATGACCGAGTACCTGGCCGGTTTGCCAGTCAGCGTGGCTTTTCCTTCCGAAACCCTGCCACAATTGCTGGCTGAAGTGCTGTCGCAAAACGGCCTGCGCCAGCTGCGCATCGCCGAAACTGAAAAATATGCTCACGTGACATTTTTCTTCAACGGCGGTGTGGAACAACCCTTTCCGCTGGAGGACCGCAAGCTGATCCCGTCGCCCCAGGTTGCCACCTATGATCTGCAACCTGAAATGAGCGCACCGGAACTGGCTCGCGAACTCAGCCAGGCCATTCGCGGGCGGGAATACGACGTGATTATCTGCAACGTCGCCAACCCGGACATGGTCGGCCATTCCGGCAAACTGGACGCTGCCATCGCCGCGGTTGAAGCCGTGGACCGCTGCCTGACAGAGGTGATCCGGGCGATAGACGAAACCGGTGGTGAAGTCCTGATTACCGCTGACCACGGCAACGTGGAACAGATGCGGGATGAACACAGCGGCCAGCAACATACCGCACACACCACCAACCCGGTTCCACTGCTGTTCCATGGACGCAAGGCAGAGATGGACACAAGTGGTTCATTGCGCGATATCGCGCCCACCATGCTGCACCTGCTGGGTTTGCCGCAACCGGAGGTTATGACCGGCCGACCATTGATCAGGTTGAGCTGACCGGCAGCTGGTGAGCCGCTCAAGCCCGCCCAGCACCAGCCGCCGGACAGCCTGCCTGCTGGCTGCCGGCCTGTTCTTTTTGTGTTGTGGAACATTCGCTCAGACGGACGACCTGGCCAGCCTGAACGAGGCCGAAGCGGAACAGAGGCTGACCGCTCTGAAAACGGCCATTTCCGAACTCACTTCGCAGCTGGAAAACTCCCGAAGTCTGCACCGTTCAGAGCAGGCTGAGCTGAAACAGCTGGACCTTGCCATCCAGCAAACCACCCGCCAATTGCGTGAACTTGACCAGCAGATTACGGCCCATCTGAAAGAACTTGAATCACTGGAACGTTCGCGCGATGAGCAAATCCGGACATTGCAGGCACAACAGGAGCAACTTGCCGGCCAGGTGAACGCCACCTACCGCCTGGCCAGCCAGTCGCGCGTCAAGCTGGTCCTCAACCAGGATGACCCGTCACAACTCAGCCGCATGCTGGCCTACTACAACCACATTAACCAGGTGCAGGTGGAGAAAATCAATGGCCTGAAAAAACTGCTGCAGGAACTGGAACAGGTTTTTCAGGCTATTGAGACGGAACTGAAGCGGATAAAAACCGTTCAAAACGACTATAACCTGGTGTTGGAGCAACAGAACAAACAACGTGTTGACCGTCAGGACTTGCTGACCACGCTGGCGCAACAGATCAGCACCGGAGAGGGTGAGCTGCAAGAACTGGAGCGTAACCGAGCGGATCTGGAACAACTGCTGGAACGCCTGGGTGATGCACTGGCCGACATCCCGTCCGACCTGGGGGCGCACCTCGGTGTTGCCGCGCAAAAAGGCAAGTTACCGCTGCCGGTCGCGGGCCGCGTGCTGCATGGATACGGCCAGCAGCGCGCTGCCGGCATGCATTGGCAAGGTTGGCTGTTGCAGGCCAAAGCAGGACAGGAAGTCCAAAATATCGCCTACGGCAGGGTCGCATTTGCCGACTGGCTGCGGGGCTACGGTCTGCTGATGATTATCGATCACGGGCAAGGATTTCTGAGCCTTTACGGATACAATGAAAGCCTGTTATGGGAAGTTGGCGACTGGGTTGAGCCCGGCACCGTTATCGCCACGGTGGGCGACAGTCCCGCGGGTGAGCAGGGTTTGTATTTTGAATTGCGCAAAGACGGCAAAGCGCTGGATCCGGCGGCGTGGCTGCAGCGGTAAGGTTTACACCCAAAGTCAAATGGAATACTGCCAGGCAGGGAAAGTTATGAAACGTTTAATCATTTATGGAATTGGGTTGCTCGTTCTCGCTTGTGGAACAGCGGCCGCGGCGCAGGAAGCGACAGCCGGGACCCCTGCTGATGCGGCCAGAACGACACAACTCACCCTGGATGACCTGCGCTCGTTCACCGATGTGTTCAACCAGGTGCGGCGCAATTACGTCGAGGAAGTGGATGACAAAATGCTGCTGGAGGCTGCCATTACCGGCATGCTGACCGAGCTGGATCCGCACTCTGCCTATCTGCCCGACAAGGATTTTGAAGACCTGGAAAACTCGTCCAGGGGACAATACATCGGACTCGGATTTGACGTGGCCGCGGAAGACGGCCGCGTGGTGGTAAAGCAGGTGATCTCACCCAGCCCGGCTGACTCCGCCGGCATTGACCCGGGTGACCTGATAACCTCGGTGGACGGAAAGCCGGTCAAAGGCAGACCGCTTGTGGATTCGATCGATGACCTCAGTGGCTTGCCTGGCAGCGAAGTGGTGCTCACGGTAATGAAACCGGATGAGAGCATTCACACGCTGAAACTCACTCGCGAATTCATCAAGGTACCGGCCCTCAGCTACCGTTTGCTGGACCAGCGCTTTGGCTATTACCACCTGGTGTATTTCCATCGCGACATAGCCAACGATCTGAAACAGTCGCTGGACAGCGTGCAAGCGGATGGCACAACGCTGCAGGGTCTTATTCTGGACCTGCGCAACAATCCCGGCGGCGTGTTACAACCGGCTGTGGAAATGGCCGATGGATTTCTCGACAGCGGCACCATCGTCACTACCCGTGGACGAAACTCCAGCATGCAAATGGAATTCACCGCCAAACCCGGCCAGTGGTTGCCGGAAATCCCGCTGGTCATTATTGTCGACCGCGGCACCGCGTCCGCTTCGGAAGTACTGGCCGGCGCGCTGCAGGATAATGGCCGTGCCGTTATCCTGGGCGAAAGAACGTTTGGCAAGGGCTCGGTCCAGTCGGTCTTGCCGTTGCGTAACGGGGCCGGCATCAAGCTGACCACGGCCCGTTACTACACGCCTTCAGGCCGCTCGATTCAGGCCGAAGGCATTCAGCCGGATGTGTGGGCTTCAGGCGACCTGCAGCGCGTGACAGGGCCGGATGAGCGCAAGCGGGAAGCTGACCTGGAGCGCCACCTGCAAAACGAAACAGGGTTGCACAACGCGGATGCCCGCGAATCGACCCGTATTGAGGAGGATTATCCGCTGCATGAAGCGGTCAACCTGCTGCGGGCAGTCACGGTACTTTCGCAGTCAACCCGGCAGCCCGAAACCGCTCAATAAAGAGGACGCTTTATGACCAAAACCGTGCTGGTACCCCTGGCCCAGGGATGTGAAGAGCTTGAGGCCGTAACCATTATCGACCTGCTGCGGCGCGCCGGCATTGAGGTGGTCGTGGCCGGGCTGGAAGACGGACCTGTCACCGCCAGCCGTGGCGTACGGTTGCTGCCGGACATGAGCCTGGACGAAGCCTTGCAACGCGATTACGACATGGTGGCGTTGCCGGGCGGCCTGCCGGGTTCGGACCATCTCGCCAATGATCAGCGGATCAGTGGCATTCTGCGTGACATGACCGCCTCCGGGCGCTTCGTCGGCGCTGTCTGCGCCGCGCCCAAAGTGCTGGCGCGCAACGGCCTGCTGGACGGCAGGAAAGCCACCGCCTTTCCCGGTGTGCTGCAGGCGGAACACCATCCGGACATTACCGGCGAAGCCGTTACCAGGGATGGTTCGGTCATCACCTCACGTTCAGTGGGAACGGTTATGGATTTTGCGCTGGCACTGGTCGAAGCATTGCTGGGACGTGAAAAACGCGAGCAACTTGAATCCAGCCTGGAGCGCAGCTGATCCCTGCCGACCCCTGCGGCCACACCGAATCGGCCCGTCCACCAGGCCGGCTCAGGTTGCGGCAAAAGAACCCGGAGGGCTGATCCGGGTCAGTCAGGCTTGCGCGGGCAGAACGTTCCGGCTCAGGACTGCGACCGGTTGGGCGGGGACACCGGAAACGGCGTTACCTTTTCCCCCGACTCGCGGTCGCGAATCAGGCATTTACCGCGCTTCTCAACTTCTTCAATACGCAGCACGGCCTGCATCGGCAAATGTAATACCTTGGCACCAGCGAATTCCTGGCGCATTTTTTCCTCGGTCGGATCAACTACCAGACCTTCCCCGGTCTCGAAAACCAGGTCGGCAACTTCCACAAAGCCCCATAAGCCACTGGTGCCGACGCTCTGACTGTACAGTTCGTAAACTTTGCCGTGGTTAAGGAAAACTACCTTGTAGAGGGATTTTGCGGCCATAAAAATTCACCGGATGCTGGTTTGTTCAATAACGTAACTGCGCCAATGCGCGATAAAACAGCGCGATGCTCAGACCCAGTGCAAAACCCGCCAGGTGCGTCCACCACGCCACTGCAGCATTAATGGGGCCGAATACGGTATAAAGCAACTGCAGGGTAAACCAGGAACCGATCACCAGCAGGGAGGGCACCTGGGCAAACTGCAGGTACAAACCCAATGGCAGGAACAAGCCGATACGCCGCGAAGGAAACAGGCCCAGATAGGTTCCAACTACCGCCGAGATGGCACCGCTGGCACCGATAATGGGTGCTTCCAGGCCACTCAGGCGTAAAGCCACAATGGCGTTGGCCAGCGCACCCCCCAGCAGGAACAGACCCGCCATCCCCAGGCTGCCCAGACGCTGCTCCAGAGGCAGACCAAACAACCACAGGTAAGCCAGGTTGCCGACCAGGTGCAAACCACTGGCGTGCATGAAAATGGCGCTGACCAGCGTTATCGCGGGATAGTGCAACCAGGCAGAAACCGGTCCGTCAAGCAAGCGCGCAACCGCACCGGCCTCGACGCCCCCCAGGTCGATCATCACCTGCTGTGAAATAGGGGAAAGCAGAAAGTACAATGCCAGCATGGCGACACACACCAGCGAGATACCGATGGTCGCATAAGGCGGGCCTGGCCGGGTTTCAGACCAATTGGTGACAATCCCGTTGTTCACTGACCTCAGCTTTTTACGTGGAAACGGTAATTACGATAACTGAAAATGGCCTGGGTGCGCTGGATTTCTTCCAACAGCACACCGCCCTCGAGCTCGTCGTTTTCGCGCAGTCGCTGGCCGTTCATCAGCACGAATCGGTCGTCCGGATTTTCGGCAAACACCAACACCGTGATACGCATTTCCGGCATTCTGTCACGGATGGACTGGGGCAATTGCCAGTAGCTGATGGTGTTCGTCTCGATGGCTTCTGACGCCGGGTCGGAGGCCACGGGCTGACGGGTTTCCGGCGAGGGACCGGCCGCGCTTCCAGCCGGCACTGCGGCCGTCAGTTTGCTCGCCGGGCTTACCGCCTCCGGGCCGGTCTGAGCCGGCGGGGTCCCGGATGATGACGGCTCATCAGCAGCTGAATAGGATTTTACTGACGTCCCCAGTTTCTGGCGCAATTCTTCCACGTTTTTACCACTGCTGCGGCGTCGCGTGGCCGGTTCGGCCGCTGGTTCTGCCTGGCTGAAGGATTTGACCGGGCTGTCCAGCGCCGTATCCTGTTGCCCGCCCTGCTGCTCCTCTGCAGCCGTCACCGCGCCGGCTGTTGACGGTGCAGCGACAGATTGTTGCGCCACCTGGCCCATGTCTGCAGGCGCGCGAAACTGCTGCCAGCCCAGCCAGCCAATGATGCCTGCCGCCAGCAGCAGCATCACGGCGGTAACCCAGGTAACACCATTCCCTGTCTCAGCCGAACCGCCGTCCATATTGCTGTGCAAGGTCGGGGTCGTACCCAACTGGCGTTGTGCTTCGGATTTTTTCAGTGCATCCAACAAAATGGACATGTTCAGAACCTCTCGTCCGTGGCGGCCAGCAGACGCGGCTGGTCAATGGTCGGCGCCATCAGATAAAGCAGTGTTTTGGGACCTACGATTCCGTCGCTGGTGAGCCCGTTGCGTTGCTGAAACCCTCTCAACCAGTTTTCAAAATCCGCATCGAATATGCCTCCTCCGTTCCACGGCACGTCGGCCAGGGCCGCCATCTGCATGACGATGTTCACCGCCACGCCCGATTCTCCGCGGCGAATCTGCAACGGCCAGTCAGGGGCCTGAGGCCAGGAAACCAGAAACTCTCCCAGCCACAAAGGCTCTATGGCTTTGCGCTCAAAGTACTCTGGCTCACTGCCCGCCCCCAGCAGCAAACCGTCATCCGAGACGCCACGCAGGATTACGTGATACCTGTCATCGTCCTGCAGTACCAGGATCACCGGCAAGCCCAGTTGCCGAACCCGGGACCAGCTGCCGTAGTCACGCAGGCAGGCATAACCCGTACCCAGTTGCCCGTCACAGGCCGCCTGCATCGCAACGGCATTGGCCTGATCGCGCCACAAGGTCGCCATACCATGCCACACCTGGGCATTCTGCCGGCTCAGCCAGTCGGTGTCGGGCCTGTCAGCGACCACTGCTGCGGCTGCCTGGTTCAGTTCAGCGTTTTGCGGCGAAGCTGCCTGGATGCTTGCAGCGCTCTGCGGCGTAGCAGCCTGCTCCACGGACGGACTGCCAAGCGGGTCTGCCGCAGCCACTGCGGGCTCCGGGGGCGGCTCTGCCACCGCTTGCTGCGGCGTCACGACCGAACCGGCTTGCTCCGGCCGGCCGGCTGACTGGCTTCCAGTTATCGGCTGGTCAAATGCTGGCCAGCTTACTCCGAACAGAGTGACCGCAATCAAGGCTGCACCGGACAAACCCAGCGCCGCAAAAGCCCACGGCCAGTAATGGCTGCGCACTCGTACTTCGCTGGGCTGAACTTCGTTTGCCGCCGCATGCACCATGCGCGCATTGATGGCGGTGGCTTCACTGGCATAGGCAGCAGCCAGTGCCCGGTCGGCAATGATATTGATCAGGCGCGGCACACCGCCCGAGCGTTGGTATAAAGCGTGCAGCGCTGATGTCCTGAACGGGTTGTGCTGTGCACCGGCGACTTGCATGCGGTGGCGAACGTAAGCATGTGTCTCGGTTTCGTTCAGTGGTTCCAGGTGGTAGCGCGCGGTAATCCGTTGTGCCAACTGACGTAGATTCTGGCGTTGCAGCAGTTGGCGCAATTCCGGCTGGCCAAGCAATACCATTTGCAGCAGCTTGTCCTTGGCGGTTTCCAGATTGGTCAGCAGGCGCACTTGCTCCAGCGCCTCCGGGCTGAGGTTTTGCGCTTCGTCGATCACCACCACAACCCGCTTTCCCATGGCATGTTGCTGCAGCAGGTAAGCATTAAGCGCATCGACCAGGGCCTTGCTGCTGTCGCCAGCGGCGGATACATCCACACCCAGCTCTTCGCATATGCTGGCCAGCAGTTCCCTGGGCGTCAGCATGGGGTTCAGAATCAAAGCCAGGCGGGTATTTTCCGGCACCTGTTCCAGCAAACACCGGCAAATCGTGGTTTTGCCCGTGCCTACTTCACCGGTCAGCTGCACAAACCCGCCGGCACCGCCCTTGCCCACGCCATACAACAGGTGTGCCAGCGCGTCACGGTGGCGCGCACTGAGATAGACAAACGCCGGGTCCGGCGTTATCGAGAATGGCGTTTCCGTCAGGCCAAAATACTGCAGATACACGGTATCTACCCCAGGGTCAGGTGAAGCAAGCGGACCACGCTAGTCTTCCAGCCCCAACAGGCCGGCGTTTCCGCCAACCGCGGCTGTATTGACTGTCAGGGTACGCTCAGTTGCAAATCGTTGCATGTAGTGTGGACCACCCGCTTTGGGTCCGGTTCCTGACAATCGCTCACCGCCGAAAGGCTGAACCCCAACCACCGCCCCGATCATGTTGCGGTTGATGTAGCAATTTCCGACCCGGATACGGCTGGCGATATAGTCCTGGGTGCGGTCGATACGGCTGTGCACACCCAGCGTCAGGCCGTAGCCGGTGGCATTGATCTGGTCAATAACCTGATCCAGTTCGCGCGCGCGGTACCTGACAATGTGCAGGATCGGACCGAACACTTCGCGTTGCAGCTGGCTGATGGACTCGATCTGATAAGCACAGGGGGCAAAGAAGTACCCGGACAGGTTGGACGGCAGGTTGGCTTGCGCCACACGCTTGCCCTGGCTTTCCATTCTGGCTGCGTGGTTCTGCAACACGGTCAGCGCATCCGCGTCGATCACCGGACCCACATCGGTGGACAGTTTGCGTGGATCGCCCAGCACCAGTTCCTGCATGGCCCCGCTTAACAGCTCGAGGATGTGATCCGCGACGTCGGCCTGTACAAACAACACACGCAGGGCGGAACAGCGTTGTCCGGCACTGAGGAAAGCGCTGGCAATAACGTCCTTGACCACCTGCTCGGGCAGTGCGGAACTGTCCACCAGCATGGCGTTCTGACCACCTGTTTCCGCTATCAGTGCGGCCAGTGGTGCGTCCCGCTCAGCCAGGCTGCGGTTGATCAGGCGGGCGGTTTCGGTGGAACCGGTAAAGGCCACGCCATCTATGCGTGGATCAGCCGTCAGGCGGGCGCCCACTGTGGCCCCATCTCCCGGCAATAGCTGCAGAGCCTGCCGCGGTATACCCGCCTGGTGCAACAGCCGCGTGGCCAAAGCCGCCACGGCCGGCGTTTGTTCAGCCGGCTTGGCCAGTACCGTGTTGCCCGCAGCCAGCGCGGCGGTGACCTGGCCGGTAAATATGGCCAAGGGAAAATTCCACGGACTGATGCAGGCAAACACACCTCGCCCGTGCAGGGTTAGCTGGTTGGATTCACCGGTTGGCCCGGGCAATTCGACCGGTTCGGCGAAATGCTCACGCGCCTGCAGCGCATAATAACGGGCAAAATCCACCGCTTCGCGGACTTCGGCGATGGTGTCGCGTACGGTTTTGCCTGCTTCGCGCGCGCACAGGGCCATCAATTCCGGCAGGTTCTGCTCCATCAGGTCAGCCGCCCGCTCCAGCATGGCGGCCCGTTCGGTGGCCGGGGTGCGGTCCCACTCAGCGGAAAATCCGCGTGCCACCTCGATGGCCTGATCAACCTGCTCTGCGGTGCAGTTTCTGATGGTACCAATCTGGCTGGACAACAAGGCCGGATTGGCATTGGCTTCCACTTCATTTGCAGTGAAATCCGCCGCAAAACCCAACATGGGTTCAACGTCCCAGCGGGTATCCGCAAATACCTGCATGCGGCTGGCCAGCGCAGTCACTTCAGTTTCACTGGCCAGGTTGACACCCGCTGAATTGAGCCGCTTGTCTCCATATATGTCGCGCGGCAGGGGGATACCCGGATGCGGTATCGGTTGCGTGCTGGCCACTTTGGCAATGGGATCTTCAGCCACCTGGTCAACCGGCAGCGACTCATCCACGATGCGGTTGACAAACGAGGTATTGGAACCGTTTTCGAGCAAGCGGCGTACCAGATAAGGCAGCAGGTCCTCATGGCTTCCCACCGGTGCGTAAACGCGGCAGGCGTGGCGGAAGCCGGGCTCCTGCATAACCACGTCGTATAAATCAGCTCCCATGCCATGCAAACGCTGGAACTCAAAATCAAGGCGGTCACCGGCGAGTTCGGTTACTACAGCAACAGTATGCGCATTGTGTGTGGCGAACTGCGGGTAAAACGCCTGGCGATTGTCCAGTAACTTGCGGGCGCAGGCGATATAGGAAACATCGGTGTTGGCCTTGCGGGTAAACACCGGATAGCCGGCATAGCCTTCGACCTGGGCATGCTTGATTTCGGAATCCCAATAAGCGCCCTTGACCAGCCGTACCGGAATGCGACGGCCAACCCGGGCCGCCAGCGCGGCCAGCCAGTCGATCTCGTAGGTCGCGCGTTTCTGATAGGACTGCAAGGCCAGTCCCAGGCCGTGCCAACCATCCAGCAGCGGGTTTTCATACACCCGTGAGAACACGTCCAGTGTCAGCATCAGCCGATCCGCTTCTTCAGTGTCGATGGTCAGTGCCATACGGTTGGCTTTGGCCAGTTGCGCCAGTTCCAGTACCCGGGGTACCACCTCAGTCAGCACGCGCTCGGATTGAGCATATTCGTAGCGCGGATGGAGCGCCGACAGTTTTACCGAGATGCTGGGTGCCTCGAAGATATCTTCCGCGGTATTGCGCTCGCCAATCGCCTTGATGGCATTGCGGTAGGCTTCCAGATAACGCTCTGCATCACGTGCCGTCAGCGCGGCTTCACCCAGCATGTCAAATGAATACCGGTACTTACGGTTGTTTTTTTTGCGCGAGCGCTCAAACGCCTCGTCAATATCCCGCCCCATCACGTATTGATGGCCCATGATACGCATGGCCTGCCGGATGGCGGTGCGTACCATGGGCTCGCCACTTTTATTGATCAGGCGCATCAGCGTCGAGGTGAAGTTCGCCTTGGTCTTGCCTGGCAATGACACCAGCTTTCCGGTCAGCATCAATCCCCAGGTCGAGGCGTTGACCAGCACGGAGCCACTTTTACCGACATGCGACTCCCAGTTGGCATCACCCAGCTTGTCGGCAATCAGTTTTTCAGCGGTTTCAGCGTCCGGAATCCGCAACAGCGCTTCAGCCAGGCACATCAGAACCACGCCCTCTTCAGAGGAAAGGTCGTACTCCTGCATAAACGCTTCCATCACGCCCTGATCAGCCTGTTGCTCGCGCACCTGGCCTACCAGGAAAGCGGCACGCTGGAATACGCTGTCAGCCTGGCTTTCCGTCAGCCGGGCCTGCTCCAGCAAACGTGAGACCAGTGCCGTTTCGTCGGCGTGATACGCACGGTCCAGCTCTTCACGCAAGGGATCGGATTGATGGTTAAGGGGACTCAAAAAGTCGAATACTTGCTGATCGCTCACCGCGGCAATCTCCAGGCAGAGGTAAGGGCTGAAACAAATGCTTGTCCAGCGGCCGTTTGGGACGGCCAGTGTACCCGCACGCGCAGCGCAGTGAAACCGTCAACATGCCTTGCCCGAGACAGACCGGGGCGGATACAATAGAGGGCTTGGAGACTGGTCTTTGCCGAAGTCACCAGCGTACTGTTGAATGACCCGTGACACGGCCGTAATAACGGAATATCCATGATCATTGTGGAAAACAGGTCAGATGAAACACCGGTGCGCATTGTGGCTCGCGGAAACTTTTCGCTGAACGCCAATGGCATGGCGGTGGTATTGCTGGTGTTGGGCGTGGTGACGCTGGGCCTGGCCGGTTTCCTGGCATTGAACGGATATTGGCCCGTTCTGGTTTTTGCAGTGATCCAGTTGGTGCTGGTCGCGGGCCTTTTAATCCATGTTTGGCACAATGCCTGGGTGTTTGAAGAAATTCAGATTGATAGCGACCAAATCAGGGTAATACGCCAGAAACACCGAAATCAAAGCCATCATTGCCTGGAATCTGCCTGGGCTAAAATTCGAGTAGAGCAACCACATGTTCCCTGGTATGCATCGAGACTGATATTGCGCTCGAAAAACCAGGAACTAGAATTGGGCGCATTTTTGACCAATGACGAAAAACTGAGCCTGGCGAAGCATCTCGCCAATGCCTTGTCCGCGCACAGTGCCTGGGGAAGTCGTTGAGCAGCAAATCCGGCAAATTTAATCTTGAGGCCTGAAATTCCAATGAAGAAACAAAATACGTTCATTGTTGCCTTGGCGGTGACCGCAGCGGTCTGCGCCGCGTTCTGGTTACTGCTGGCCGCACCCGGCTACAGTGGCAATGAAATCAACATGACCCGCGGTGTGACCTTGCAGTCACAGATGAACTATGACCTGCACATGATCGTTCTGTGGATTTGCGTGGTCATCGGGGTGCTGGTTTTTTCCGCGATGTTCTATTCCATCGTGCAGCACCGCAAGTCAAAGGGTCACCAGGCCGCACAGTTCACCCACAGCACCAAGGCCGAAATTGTCTGGTCCATCATCCCGGTGCTTATCCTCATCGTCATTGCGGTGCCCGCAACACGCGCACTGATCGTAATGGAAGTCAGCCCGGAACCCGAAATGATCGTCAAGATCACCGGTTTCCAGTGGCGCTGGAAGTACGAATATCTGGATGATGATATCGAGTTCATCAGTTCACTGGCGCCGTCATCCAACGCCGCGCGGCGCCTCCAATCAGGTGTCGACCCGGCCTCGGTGGAAAACTATTTACTGGAAGTTGACCGGCCGCTGGTACTGCCCACCAACACCAAGATCAAATTCCTGATCACGGCTGACGACGTGATCCATTCCTGGTGGGTACCGGCGCTGGGCTGGAAGCGGGACGCCGTGCCTGGATTCATCAATGAAGGCTGGGCTGAAATCAGTGAGCCCGGCACCTACCGTGGGCAATGCGCCGAACTGTGTGGCAAGGACCACGGCTTTATGCCCATCGTGCTGGAAGCCCTGTCACCGGAAGATTACCGCCGTTGGGTCAGCGAGCAACACAGCCTGGCCCAGCGTGAAGAAGCTGACAACCAGCGCTTGTGGACACGCCAGGAACTGATGAGCCACGGCGAAGCCGTATACGCCGCGCAATGTGCTACCTGCCACCAGGATGATGGCGCGGGCCTGGCTCCGGCCTTTCCGGCGCTGGCGGGCAGCCCGGTGGCCACTGGCCCGTTGCGTGATCACATTGACGTGATCCTGAACGGCCGAGAAGGTACTGCCATGGCCGCATGGAAAAACATGCTGTCCGAAGCGGATATCGCAGCCGCTCTCACTTATACGCGCAATGCATTTGGCAATGAGACGGGGGACGTGGTGCAGCCACAGATCATCGCCCGCATCAAGAACGGTTAAACCACAGGAACAGACGAAATGAGTAGCAAAACTTCGCATGACCACGCTGTCGATGCGCATGATGATCATCATGACCACAAACCCAGCGGTTTTCTGGACCGGTGGCTGTTCACCACTAATCATAAAGATATCGGTACGCTGTACCTGATTTTCTCACTGACCATGTTCCTGGTCGGCGGCGCAATGGCCATGATCATCCGGGCCGAGCTGTTCATGCCCGGACTGCAACTGGTGGAACCCGACTTTTTCAACCAGATGACCACCATGCACGCGCTGACCATGATTTTCGGCGCGGTGATGCCGGCCTGGGTCGGTTTCGCCAACTGGATGATCCCGATGATGATTGGCGCGCCTGACATGGCCTTGCCCCGCATGAACAACTGGAGCTTCTGGATCATGCCGTTTGCGTTCCTGATGCTGCTCAGCACGCTGTTCATGGAATCTGGCGGCCCCGCCGGTGGCTGGACACTCTACCCGCCGCTGAGCCTGCAGGGTGGCCAGAGCTTTGCGTTCGTGGTGTTTGCCGTGCACATGATGGGTATTTCATCAATCATGGGTTCAATCAACGTGGTCGCTACCATCCTCAACATGCGTGCCCCGGGCATGACCCTGCTGCGCATGCCGATGTTTGTCTGGACCTGGCTGATCACCGCCTTCCTGCTGATCGCGGTGATGCCGGTACTGGCCGGTGCAGTGACCATGCTGCTTACCGATCATTTCTTCGGCACCAGCTTCTTCAACGCGGCCGGTGGCGGCGACCCGATCATGTTCCAGCACATTTTCTGGTTCTTCGGCCACCCCGAGGTCTACATCATGGTGTTGCCGGCTTTTGGCGTGGTATCGGAAATCATCCCGACCTTTTCACGCAAGCCGCTGTTTGGCTATGCCGCGATGGTTTACGCCACCGCCTCTATTGCCTTCCTGTCGTTTATCGTGTGGGCGCATCACATGTTCACCGTAGGCATGCCACTGACCGGTGAGTTGTTCTTCATGTACTCCACCATGCTGATCGCGGTACCCACCGGGGTGAAAGTATTCAACTGGGTCAGCACCATGTGGCGAGGCGCCATGACGTTTGAAACGCCCATGCTGTTTTCAATCGCATTCGTCGTGCTGTTTACCATTGGCGGTCTGTCCGGCCTGATGCTGGCCATTGCCTCGGTTGACCTGCAATACCACGACACCTATTTTGTGGTGGCGCACTTCCATTATGTACTGGTGCCCGGAGCGATCTTCGCATTGATGGCAGGCACCTATTACTGGTTGCCCAAATGGACCGGCCACATGTACTCGGAACGCTGGGGCAAGATCCATTTCTGGCTGTCCGCCATTTCCGTCAACGTGCTGTTTTTCCCGCAGCATTACCTGGGCCTGGCGGGCATGCCACGGCGTATTCCCGATTACTCGGTGCAATTCACTGACTTCAACATGATTTCATCCATCGGCGGTTTTGTCTTCGGCGCCTCGCAGTTGATCTTTGTGGGTGTGATCCTGCACTGCGTCTACAAGAGCCGGCAGAAAGCCACCGACCAGGTGTGGGAAGGCGCGCGTGGGCTGGAGTGGATCCTGTCCTCACCACCGCCCTATCATTCGTTCAACACGCCGCCGCCGATCAATTCATCGACCGTGGCGCATGCCGACGAATATCAGCATTGATGCATGAATATGCCATCCAGCGACTCCAAGGAATTACAACGCCAGCGCACGCGCGCTGTGCGCACGGCGTGGGCCCTGGCCGGCCTGGCCGTGGTGATTTTTGTGGTGTTTATCCTGTCCGGAGTGATGAGCCAGTAGCATGAGCACGGATACACAACAGCAGCGCCTGAATACCCGCAGCGCCAATCGTAAAACGGTGCGCCGCATGGTGCTGGTCGCGGTGGGCATGTTCGGGTTCGGTTTCGCGATGTGGCCGCTGTACACGGTGTTCTGCGATTTAACCGGCCTGGGTGGCCGCAGCGTGCAAATTGGCAGCAGCAGTGATGTAGTGGCCGTATCCGACCGTGAAATCACCATCCGTTTCCTGGCCACCGCCAACTCGGCATTGCCGTGGGAATTTCAGCCGGCTCAGAAAACCGCCACAGTCAAGCTGGGCGAGTTGTCCGAAGCCCTGTACGTGGCCATGAACCCGACAGATCAGGCCATCGTGGGCCAGGCTACCTACAACGTCGCGCCGGCGGAAGCGAGCCTGTATTTCGTCAAAACCGAATGTTTCTGTTTCACGCAACAATTACTGCACGCGCAGGAAAGCCGGGAAATGCCGGTTTACTATTACATACAGCCTGATTTGCCGGAACACATCCGGGATATCACGCTGTCCTACACGTTTTATCGCAATGACGATTCGGATGCACTGGCTTTGGCGCAGGCAACCATCGACCGCCAGGAGTAACGAGGCAGCACAATGGCACAACACGCAGAAGATTCTTATTACGTACCGCACGGCACCAAGTGGCCGATCGTTGGCTCACTGGGCATGATCACCATGCTGGGCAGTGCTGCATTCTGGATGAATGATGCGCCACTGGCTCCGTGGACATTCACACTGGGCGCAGGCATTCTGATTTACATGCTGTTTGGCTGGTTCGGCGAAGTCATCCGTGAAAGCGAAAGCGGCATGTACAGTGAGCAGGTGGACACTTCGTTCCGCATGGGGATGTTGTGGTTTATTTTTTCGGAAGTAATGTTCTTCGCCAGTTTCTTTGGCGCCCTGTTCTACGCGCGCGTATTTTCAGTGCCGTGGCTGGGCGGCGAAGGCAGTGGCGCGTACACCAATGAAATGCTGTGGCAGGGTTACCAATCGGTATGGCCAACAGCTGGCCCGGCTGAGCTGGGAGGTTATTTCCAGACCATTCCCGCCTTCGGTGTGCCCTTTCTGAACACCTTGATCCTGCTGGCATCCGGTGTAACCGTCACACTGGCTCATCACGCACTGAAGAAAAACGAACGCAAGGCACTGGTCACCTGGCTGTTTGCCACCGTGGCGCTGGGTTTTATCTTTATGTATTTCCAGGTAGCCGAGTACAAGGAAGCCTATCAGGAACTGGGGCTGACACTGGGTTCGGGTATTTATGGTTCAACGTTCTTCATGCTGACCGGTTTTCACGGCATGCACGTTACCCTGGGAGCGATTATGCTGCTGGTGATCGCGATTCGTTGTGCACGGGGACATTTCCGGCCCGATCATCATTTCGGTTTTGAAGCTGTCGCCTGGTACTGGCACTTTGTCGACGTGGTCTGGCTGGGGCTGTTTATATTTGTCTACGTATTCTGATACTGACACGGGCTGGCCAGAACCGTCCAGCCCGTCGTCCGCGCCACAGCAGGCACCTGAAAAAATCTGACAACAGGCCTTAAAAACGGACTATTACTGTTCCAGCGCTGCTGACCCCAAACGCCCTTAACCTCAGCTATCGCCAGGGGTTTGCTGGGCTTCGGTGGGATAGCGCACCGGCCCGTTGCTGCTGGGTTCGATCCAGCCCATCTGGTATGCGCCCCACAGCATCAGGAACAGCACCAGTGACAGGCCGATACGCCAGGTCAGGCGCCGTACCGTCCGATCACCCTCGCCCTTGTCATGAACAAGAAAGAAAAATGACGAAGCCAGGCTATAGAGAATGGTGATGAGGAACAGGATTATTACTATTTTGATGATCATGGCGGACTCTCTAGCGTTGCGACGAATTTCATTATAGCGGACAAAAGTGAAATCCAAATATGCCTTTCAGAGCACGAGTCACATTCAGCCTGCTGATGTTATCACTGGCGGGCCTGTGTGCCTGGCTGGGGCTCTGGCAGCTGGACCGCATGCATGCCAAGCAGGCATTGATCGACCGGTTTGAAGACGCACCGGATATGAGCATCAGCCGGGCACTGACCGACGATGTTCCGTTTGCCCGTGTCCGCGCCAGCGGCCACTATGAAACGGACTGGCAATTATTGCTGGACAACAAAATGCTGGATGGCCGGCCGGGTGTGCACGTGTTACACCTGTTCCATACCACCGATGGCCAGCACGTGCTGGTGAATCGCGGCTGGTTGCCCATGGCAGCGGACCGCCGCAGCCTGCCCGCCATCGACACCCCCGCGGACACACAGGAAATTTCCGGGCTGTTGCGCCTGCCGACCGCAGATGGTGTCAGGCTGGGCCAGGCGGACTCGCTGGAAAGCCTGTCCGGGCCAACACTGGTTACCTACCTGGATTTACCCGCGTTGGCATCCAGGCTTGATGTGCCACTGGTACCTCGCCTGCTGCTGTTGGATGCCGCCGCGCCCAGTGGCTTCGAAGGCCGTCAGTGGCAAGCCGCGGTCATGCTGCCGAAACAGCATGGCGCCTACGCCGTGCAATGGTTTGGCCTGGCCGCCGGCGTACTGCTGACCTGGCTGATTCTTATTTTCAGAAAGGGCAGAAATCCACGCCCATCCTCCACCCGCACCACACCGGATAACAGGTAATTACGCTCATGTCATTATCACCTCGCGCCACCCTGGTCACTATCCTCTGCCTGTTCCTGCTGCCGCTATTGATGGCGTGGTTCATGTATGACGGTACGCTGGACATGGCGCCGACGAACAAAGCCAATCACGGCAACCTGGTGGAACCGCCCGTTCCTCTGAGCTGGTCTGACGTGGACCAGGACGCAGCAGAGCTTTCCAGCACGGCGCTGGAAGGCCACTGGGTGATTCTCTACCCGGCGCATCAATCCTGCGGTCGTGAATGCATTGATGACATCACCCAACTGCGCCAGGTGCATGTGGCAACCGGCAGAAACCAGGACAGGGTGAGGATTGCGCTGCTGTTCGATGTCCTGCCGCAGGAACCACAACGCAGTGAACTGCTGAAGATTCACCCGCGTTTCGTGTTCACCGCTGCCCCATCGACGCTATTCACCCAGGCTTTGCAGCAAATTCAGGCCAGTCAGTCAGTCGGAAACCGGCCAGCTTTCTACCTCGTCGACCCACTAGGGAATATAATGATGACCTACGGCCGCGAGCACTCAATGACAGACCTCAGTAAAGATCTGAAGCGGCTGTTAACCTGGTCAAAACTGGATAATCGCTGATGAAATCTGGCCTACACCGCCTGGCGGTTGCCGCCGCGCTGGTGGCATTTTGCGTAATCGTTCTCGGTGCCTATGTGCGCCTGTCACATGCCGGGCTGGGTTGCCCCGACTGGCCGGGGTGTTACGGACACATCACCTGGCCGGAGCAGGCGCATGAAATCAGCCGTGCCAACGAAGCATTTCCGGAGCGACCGGTTGAAGCGCACAAGGCATGGAAAGAGATGGTGCACCGCTACCTGGCGGGTGTACTGGTGTTGCTGGTGGTAGGTATCAATGTGCTTGCCTGGAAATCGCGAGCTGCGGTCAAACAGCGCTTGCTGTCCGGTTTCCTGCTGGTGCTGATTCTGTTTCAGGCCGCACTGGGCATGTGGACCGTCACGCTGAAATTGCTGCCGCTGGTGGTCATGGCCCACCTGCTGGGCGGTCTGGCCACCTTCTCCGTGCTGGTGTGGTTGGCATTGCGCAGCGCCAGGGCCGCCCGCTTTGCCGCTTACATTCCACTGCGGCGCTGGATTATCGCCGGTCTGGCGGTACTGGTAGTGCAGATGGCGCTGGGTGGCTGGACCAGCGCCAATTACGCGGCGCTTTCCTGCCCTGAACTGCCGTCTTGCCTGGCCGGGGAGTACTGGCCTGAGCCGGATTTCACGGAAGGCTTCACACTGTGGCGCGAAGTGGGCGTCAATTATGAAGGTGGCATACTGGATCAATCAGCACGTATCGCCATCCAACTGGGGCATCGTGTGGGTGCCATCATCACTTTTGTGGTGCTGTTGCTGTTGGCCTTGCGTATGTTCAGAGTACACGCCACGGCGCGCGGCGGAGCGGTATTGCTGGCGCTGTTGCTGAGCCAGGTGACGCTCGGAATCCTCAATGTCCTGCTGGTGCTGCCGTTACCCAACGCGGTGGCACATAATGCGGTGGCGGCCCTGTTGCTGGCACAATTGATCTGGCTGTTACACCGGTCATTGCCACAAAGGAACTGAGTGTATGAGTTCTCTCGCGTCCCGCTATTTCGAGCTGTGTAAACCCCGGGTGGTGGCGTTGATCGTGTTTACTGCCGTGGTGGGCATGTTCCTGGCAGTGCCGGGCTGGCCACCCTGGAGCGCATTGCTGGCAGGAACCCTGGGAATCGGCCTGGCGGCATCTTCCGCAGCCGCCATCAATCATCTGCTGGATCAGCGCATTGACGCTGTCATGACCCGTACCCGGCATCGCCCCTTGTCGACCGGCGGCCTGAAAGAACGCCAGGTACTGATCTTCGCCTTACTGTTGTGCCTGCTTTCCATGGTCACCCTGGTGGTGTGGGTAAACACGCTGACCGCCGTATTGACGTTCGTATCACTGATCGGCTACGCCATTGTCTACACCGTCTGGCTGAAGCGAGCGACGCCACAAAATATCGTCATCGGAGGGGCTGCCGGAGCAGCACCACCGGTGTTGGGCTGGACAGCAGTTACCGGCAGCGCCGATCCCGGCGCGCTGTTGCTGTTTCTTATCATCTTTGTCTGGACTCCGCCCCATTTCTGGGCGCTGGCCATCCACCGCCGGCATGATTACGCCGCGGTTGATATTCCGATGCTGCCGGTAACCCACGGCGTTTCCTTCACGCGTTGGCACATACTTTTCTATACTGTACTGCTGGTGATTGTGACCACTCTGCCCTACCTCACCGGCATGAGTGGCCTGTTGTACCTGGCCGGCGTCAGCGTGCTGAACCTGGGCTTTCTGTGGTATGCCTGGCGGCTGCTGGCCGAAACCGACCGCGCGACCGCCGATGAATTACCCATGCAAACCTTCAGTTATTCGGTAATTTACCTGATGGCATTGTTCGCCTTTTTACTGGCAGATCACTACCTGCAAGGCCTGCTATTACCCACCGCCCTCAACGCCAGATAATGGATTTGAACTTTCCCGCATGACCCCACTGGATTACGGAGTTGCCCGCAGATGAACCTTGACCGGCCCGCACAGATTACAGACTCGCCCCTGAGACAGCTCGAAGACCACGGCGAATTTGTCAGCCGCCACATCGGGCCGCGGCCAGAAGACATACAACACATGCTGAAAACCGTCGGCGCCCAATCGCTGGAGCAACTGATCGAGTCTACCTTGCCGCCTTCGATCCAGTTGGATGAGCCGCTGGATCTGCCGCGGGCCCGCAATGAAACTGAAACCCTGCAACGCCTGAAAGAAATGGCGGCGCAAAACCGGGTAATGCACAACATGATCGGGATGGGTTACCACGAAACCATCCTGCCCGCCGTTATCCAGCGCAACGTGCTGGAAAACCCGGGCTGGTATACCGCGTATACGCCGTACCAGGCAGAAATTTCCCAGGGGCGGCTGGAAGCCTTGCTGAACTTCCAGCAAATGGTGTGCGACCTGACCGGCATGCCGATTGCCAACGCCTCCTTGCTGGATGAGGCCACCGCGGCAGCTGAGGCCATGACCTTTCTGCAACGGGTGAACCGCAAATCGAAATCGAAGCGGTTCCTGGTGGACGAAAATGTGCTGCCGCAAACCCGTGATGTACTGGAAAACCGTGCACGCCATTTTGGCATCGAGGTAATCTACTGCGATCTGTCAGAATGGCCCGCCGACGGCGATGCGTTTGGCCTGTTGCTGCAATATCCGGGCGTGGATGGTGCCATCACGGATTTTCGCAATACCATTGAACAGGCTCAGGCCAGTGGCGCCATGACGGCCGTGGCGGCCGACCTGATGAGCCTGGTACTGCTGATGCCTCCTGGAGAGATGGGGGCAGACGTGGTGGTGGGTTCGGCCCAGCGCTTTGGTGTGCCGATGGGTTATGGCGGCCCGCATGCCGCGTTCTTTGCCACCCGTGATGAACACAAACGAGCCATACCCGGACGCATTATCGGTGTGTCGCAAGACAGCAAGGGACGGCCGGCCCTGCGCATGGCGCTGCAGACCCGGGAACAGCATATCCGGCGTGACAAGGCCACCAGTAATATCTGCACCGCACAGGCACTGCTGGCTGTAATCAGCGGCATGTACGCAGTTTATCACGGGGCCACACGCCTGAAAAAAATCGCGGCGCGCATTCACCGCCTGACCTGTTTACTGGTCAATGGCCTGAATGCTGCCGGTTTCCACAGTGAAGCCAGCACCTGGTTTGACACCATTACCATCCGGCTGGACGAGCAGCAGGCGGAACAGGTGTATCACAGGGCACTGTCACGCGGCATCAATTTGCGCCGCCCGCAAGCCGGCGTACTGGGTATCAGTGTCAATGAAAAAACCACCCGGGCGCACCTTGCCGATCTGCTGCATGCCTTTAGTGGTGACGACCCGGCGGCGATCGACCTGGCCGCGCTGGATCTGGCGCTGGCAGATACAACAGACGCCATTCCGTCCGCACTGCAGCGCAACAGTGAATTCCTGCAACATCCGGTGTTCAATCTGTACCACTCGGAAACGGAAATGTTGCGTTACCTCAAGCGGCTGGAAAACAAGGACCTGTCGCTGGCGCACGCGATGATCTCACTGGGCTCATGCACCATGAAGCTCAATGCAACCACCGAGATGATTCCGATCACCTGGCCGGAATTCAGTGATATGCATCCGTTCGCGCCACTGGACCAGGCCGCCGGTTACCAGCAGTTGCTGCGGGAACTGGAAGAAATGCTGGTGGTGTGTACCGGCTATGATGCCGTTTCACTGCAGCCCAATGCAGGCTCACAGGGCGAATACGCGGGTTTGCTTGCCATCAAGTCCTATCATGAAGCACGCGGCGACACGCAACGCACCGTCTGCCTGATCCCGTCCTCCGCGCACGGCACCAACCCCGCCAGCGCTGCCATGGCCGGCATGGGCATCGTGCTGGTTAAATGCGACGAAAAAGGCAATGTGGACCTGGCCGACCTGCGGGAAAAAGCAGAGAAACATTCTGCCACGCTGGCTGCCTTGATGATTACCTATCCGTCCACCCATGGCGTATTCGAAGAAGACGTGCGGGAAATCTGCGAAGTGGTACACCAGCACGGCGGCCAGGTCTACCTGGATGGCGCCAACCTCAACGCTCTGGTAGGTTGCGCCGCGCCGGGCCGCTTTGGCGCGGATGTATCGCACCTCAACCTGCACAAGACCTTTTGCATTCCGCACGGTGGTGGCGGGCCGGGCGTCGGGCCGATTTGCGTGGGCAAACACCTGCAGCCCTATCTGCCCGGGCATTCGGTAGTGGAGATGGATGGCGAATTCGCCCACAACCCCGCCGTGTCGGCCGCCCCATGGGGCAGTGCCGGCATCCTGCCGATCTCCTGGGCGTATATCGCCATGATGGGGCGTGATGGTCTGACGCGCGCCACACAGGTCGCCATTCTCAGTGCCAATTATATTGCCCGGCGCTTGTCTGACGCATTTCCCATCCTGTATTCCGGCCGCAACGGACGCGTGGCACATGAATGCATCGTGGACCTGAGACCGTTCAAGGATTCGGTAGGCATCAGCGATGAAGACGTCGCCAAGCGCCTGATTGATTACGGGTTTCACTCCCCCACCATGTCGTTCCCGGTGCCGGGCACGCTGATGATTGAACCGACTGAAAGCGAGTCGCTGGCCGAGATTGATCGTTTTATCGAGGCCATGCTGAGCATTCGTGAAGAAATCCGGGAAGTGGAAAACGGCAGTGCCGACGCGCAGGACAACCCGCTGAAGAATGCCCCTCACGCAGTGCGCGACCTGACCAGCGACTGGCCACATGCGTACAGCCGCGAAGCGGCTGCCTACCCGGTGCCTGTGCTGCTGGAACGCAAGTTCTGGCCCTCTGTCAGCCGCATCGACAACGTGTTCGGCGACCGCAACCTGGTGTGCACCTGCCCTCCGGTGGCGGATTGGGTCAGCTCAGCCGACACGGACTGAGCGGCAAGAATCCGAGCGCCCGCAGGCCGGCCCGTATCGCCGGGCCGGCCTCAGGCATCCAGCAGCAATTCCTCGGCCGGAATGCGCCGGTTGTAGTGCGATGCCATCACCCGTCCGTACGCACCGGTATTCGCCACCAGGATCACGTCACCTGCCTGACAACGCGGCATCAGCCGGCTTTCACCCAACACGTCGCCTGACTCACAAATCGGCCCGACTATGCGGCAATTGATCTTGGCTTCATCCTGCAGACGGTTGAGGTTGACGATTTCATGAAAGGCCCCGTACAAGGCCGGGCGGATCAGCGAGTTCATGCCCGTTGCCACGCCCACATAATGATACTGTCCCTTGTCTTTAAGCTGGGTCACGCGGGCCAGCAGCACACCGCTTTCCGCCACCAGGTACCGCCCTGGCTCCAGCCAGAGTTTTACCGGATGCTGCTTTAATTCCTGCAACAGCACCTCGTCCATGCGCTGCAGGTTGAAATCCGGCTGACCGGGTCGTTCCGGGATCCCCAGCCCGCCGCCCAGGTCTATGACCCGGACCTCCGGAAAGCGCGGCAAAACGCTCAGAATACGCTGTAACTGCTGACCCCAGACTTCCGCATCATCCACCCCGCTGCCGGTATGCGCGTGCAGACCGGTTACGCGGATGTTGCGGTCCGCCAGCAGTGTCGCCAGTTCATCCAGGTCTTCCAGGGCGATGCCGAACTTGGAACTTTTGCCCGAGGTGATGACCTTGCGGTGGTGTCCGTGTCCCTTTTCCAGGTCCAGGCGCAGAAACACCTCTCTACCGGCGAAACAGTCCGGCCATTGATGCAACACCCAGGAATTGTCCACCGTAACCCGTACCCCCAGCCCCAAGGCCTGTTGGTATTCTTCCTGCGGAGCGAAATTGGGCGTGAACAGAATATCAGCCGGCTGAATACCCTCAACCTCCGCCAGAACGTGGTTTACTTCGTTCAGGGAAACACATTCAAACCCCAGTCCCTCGGCTGCCAGCGCACGCAAAATATCCGGGTGATCATTGGCTTTAACCGAATACAGGACACGGTCAATGGACTGCAGGCGGCGCAAGCGCCGGGCTGCCTGTTGTACGGTCGGCAGGTGATACACGTAGGCACAGTCCCGCGGTCCAAGCAGGTCCACCAGGCTGGCGGACTGGTATTTCCACCAGGCCGCGGATGCGCTCGGGGCTTTTGCGTCCCGGTTCAGTTCGTGCCAGCTCGGGCCAAATTCGAGGCGGCCGTCGGCCTGTGACGAGATCAACAACTGATGCAGTTTGCGAACCAGGCTTTCGGCGTGTTCGGCATCCACCACCAGGGTCAGGTTGAGGTCATTGGCAGACTGGGTAACCATATGCACGTGGCGGTCCTGGAATACATCCAGCGCTGCCGACAGGCGGCCGAGGATGGTGCGAATGGCATTGCCCACCAGGCTGATGGAAACGCAGTTACTGCGCACGTCCACGCGGCACAAGGTAGCCAGTTCGTCCAGGAAGGCCTGCATGCGCGCCGCATCGGTTTGGGTGGATGCTTCCGGGTCCAGCGTAACGCTGACGGTGGATTCCGAAGTGGATACCAGGTCCACGGAAAAACCGTGGCGTTTGAACACCATGAACGCATCGCCCAGGAAGCCTGCCTGGTGCCACATGGCAGCCGTTTCCATATTGATCAGGGTGATGCCCTTGCGGCTGACCACGCCTTTGACCTGGGCTTCTGCTTCCCGGTCACCGGCTGTGATGCAGGTACCGGCTGCCTGCGGCCGGCTGGTGTCCTTGATAAACACCGTAATGCCGTGCCGGCGCGCTGGCTGGATGCTGGGCGGATGCAGCACCTTGGCCCCCATTGATGCCAGCTCCTGGGCTTCCCGGTAACCCAGGTTCTGCAACAGGCGCGCATCCGGCACAACCCGTGGATCGGCACTGAACATGCCCGGCACGTCGGTCCATATCTGTAACAGGGATGCCTGCAGCCGTGCGGCCAGCAAGGCGGCGGATGTATCCGAACCGCCCCGGCCCAGCAGGCAGGTCTGGCCGTCTGGCCCCCTGACGATAAACCCCTGGGTTATATGCGCCCTGCCTTGTTCTGCCAACCGGGCGCTCAGTTGCGGGTCGGCGTTATCATCGCAGCGCACGCTCAGCGGGTTCAGATTTGGCGCCGCGCTGGCATGCAGCATTTCACGCGCGTCCTGCCACACGGTATCCATGCCTGCCTGGTTCAGCGTGGCTGCGCCCAACGTGCTCGACAGTAATTCGCCGTAGGCCAGCAAGGCGGCTTTCTGTTCCGCGGCAGCAGGCAATGCGGTGCTTGCCGCCAGGGCGCACAGTTCCTGCCAGCGCTGCTCAAAATCCGGGCAGGTGGTTAACTTGAGATCGCTTAACAGTTGACGGTGGCGCTGGTGAATTTCCTCCAACAACGCATCCCGGCTGGCTTGCTCATGCGCATCTGCCAGCCGGGTGAGCAAATCCGTAATGCCCGACAGGGCTGAGACAACCACCAGCACGTTACGGTCATTGTCACGTTGATGTCGCACCTGTCCGGCTATCGTGGCCCAGCGCTCCGCTGAGCTGACACTGGTGCCGCCGAACTTCATCACCACCCATTGTCGTTCCGTACTTGACTGCATGTTCATTTCCCTCATACGAAAACGGCCTCCGCTGGGGAGGCCGTCAAATTTCTTCTAGCTCGTTGCGGATTCAGGCAGTGATGCTTGCCCTCATCTTTCGCAATGCATTGGCTTCAAGCTGCCGGATGCGTTCCGCCGAAATGCTGTACTTGTCGGCGAGTTCCTGCAGCGTGACTTTATTGTCTTCCTGCAACCAGCGGCTGCGGATGATGTCCTGGCTGCGCTCATCCAGTTCTTCCAGGCCGGCATACAGCAACGTGTCGCTGTGCTCACGCCAATCGTCCGACTCGGCTTCCATTTCCGGATCCTGCAAATGGCTTTCCAGAAAAGCCACCGGGGCCACATGGGGCGATTCGTCATCGGCATTGGAAGGCAGGTCAAAACCTACGTCCTGCCCGGACAGGCGTGACTCCATTTCCAGTACCACTTCGGGCTTGACGCCCAGGTCCTTGGCCACGTTCCTGACTTCATCGTAGTTCAGCCAACCCAGGCGCTTTTTGGATTTGCGCAGGTTAAAAAACAGTTTGCGCTGCGCCTTGGTGGTGGCCACCTTGACGATGCGCCAGTTGCGCAGGATGAACTCGTGCATTTCAGCACGGATCCAGTGGACCGCGAAGGACACCAGACGGACACCATGATCCGGGTCGAAGCGTTTGACAGCCTTCATCAGGCCGATATTGCCTTCCTGCACCAGATCACCCAGCGCCAGTCCATAACCGGTATACCCTTTGGCCACATGCACGACAAAACGAAGGTGCGCAAGCACCATGCGGCGTGCCGCTTCGAGGTCGTTATCGTCGCGGTAACGGCGTGCCAGATCCTGCTCTTCCTCAAGCGTCAGGATAGGTATCTTGTTTACTTCCTGGATGTAGGCATCCAGGCTGCCGGTGCCCGCAGGAACCAACAGATGACTGGGTACTAATTGTGTGCTCATTAATCCTCCTGGACAGCGGACTATTCTATCACAACCCGCTGCTTTGCAGCCAAATTCTGTTAACCGCAACTCATGGATCCGGCGTGCAGCAGGGTTTGTCCATGAATTGGATTCTACTGGGGATTTTGACCCCCGTTAAGCACGATCGTTCCCGTTTTACTTGTTTTTTAAGATCAATATTTTATATGGATATTACCTGCCGGGATCAGAGCTGCTGCAGCGACCCGTGCCGGCGCAGCGCGCGCAGGTATCGCTGGACCGAAATCCAGGCGCCAAGGAAGCCCAGAAATCCTCCGCACAGCAGTACTGCGCCCAGTTGCGTCCAGTCCAATCCGCGCAACGCAAACGCGTTGCCATAGGCGTCCAGCAGTTGGTGCAGTGGCAGGCTCAGATAAGCCAGTGACAGATGCAGGAAAACCAGCGCCAATACCGCCCCCATCAGGCCGTACCAGAAGCCGGAATAAAGAAAGGGTTGGCGGATAAAGGAATCACCGGCGCCCACCAGGCTGAGAATCTCGATTTCGGCCGCACGGTTGGCCACGTCCAGACGGATGGTATTGGCGATCACCACCACCACGGCCAATGAAAACATCACGGTAAGAATGGTAACCAGCGCACTCCCCAGGCGCAGCAAGCCGGCAAGCCGTTGCAGCCACTTGTGATCCACCAGCACGCTGTCAACCAGCTCCTGCGCTTCAAGCCAGCCAGACAGAGCCTCAACCACCGGGGCCAGCTGCTCTCCTGAGGCCTCCTCGGACCGGACCTGCAGTACCCATGGCAGCGGGTTGGAGTCCAGCACATCCAGCGCCGCCCCAAAGCCCGAGGCGTCGCGAAATTCCTGCATGCCCTGCTGCGGCGATATCGCCACCACCTGCACCTCACCGCGGGCGGTGATCTGCTGGCTGAAGGCCTCTACCTGTTCCGCACTGACGCCGGCATTCAGGAACACCGTTATGGATCCCCATTCGTCTACCTGCAGATCCAGCGCCCGGGCATTGTGCATGGCCACGTATAGCCCCAGTGGCAGAACCATGGCAATGCCGAGCACCAGCACCGTCATGACCGTACCCAGACGATGCCCCAGCAAGGTGCCCAGACTGGATAACAGGCTGTATAACTGGCGCCGGCCCCAGGCGCGCAGACGGCGCTTCAGGCTGGGGCTTTTCATGACGCTGCCGTTGAAGCTTGCCGGGCCGGAATATCGTCGATCAGCGCACCGTTGGACAGCACCAGCACCCGGTGCCCCATGCTGCGGATCAAGCGCAGATCATGGCTGGCGATCAGCACCGTAACGCCCTGCCGGTTCAGTTGTTCGAACAGGCCGAACAGTTCCGCCGACAGTTGCGGGTCCAGGTTGCCGGTCGGCTCATCGGCCAGTAAAACCGGCGGCATGCCTACTATGGCCCGTGCAATACCCACGCGTTGCTGCTCACCACCGGACAGTTGCAGCGGCCGCGCTTTTTCGCGGCTCAGCAAGCCGACCTTGTCCAGCGCAGCCCGCACCCGCTTGCGGATCTCCACGTAACGCAAACCGGCTATCATCAATGGCAGCGCAACGTTGTCAAATATGGTTTTGTCGGACAGCAGCTTGTGGTCCTGGAAAATCATGCCAATGCCCTGGCGGACCTGGGGCGCCATCCGCAATGGCGTTTTGCTGAGATTGGTGCCGTTGACCAGCACCTGTCCGCGGGTGGCCTGTTCCTGCATCAGGATCAGCCTCAACAGCGTGCTTTTACCCGCGCCGGAATGCCCGGTGAGAAATACCATCTCACCTGGCTGCAATTCAAAGTTGATATCGCTGAGCGCGGCTCTTCCACCCGGATATTTTTTGCTGACGTGTTCGAACCTGATCATCACTGCCTGCAACTTCCCGGTCTGTTATTCAGAGGCGGGACCCGATTTTGGATTGCTGGAAGCTTGGCGTTTACGCCGGCTGCGTGATGAACGCGACGACGTTTTACCCGACGGCGGCCTGCCGGCACCGGAACGTCCGCCCCGGCCGTGCTGTTGCCCGGACTTGCGCGGCGCCGGTGGCGGCCTGTTTACATCGCCCAGCATGGATTTTTCCACCTGCTCCATCGGGATGGGGTAACCGATGTACTCCTCGATTTCGGGCAGGTGAAATGCATAATTTTCACACGCAAAGCTGATCGCTTCACCTTTTGCCCCCAGGCGTGCCGTGCGGCCGATGCGGTGCACGTAGTCCGGCGCATCCTGCGGCAGATCGTAGTTGAACACATGGGTTACGTCCGGGATATGCAAACCACGGGCGGCCACGTCGGTAGCCACTAGTACCGGCACTTCGCCGTCGTGGAACCGGCGCAACAGGGTCTGGCGCTTTTTCTGCGGCACCGCGCCGGAAATGGCGGCGGCATGGATGCCGTTCGCATTGAGGGTTCGTTCCACCCGGTCGGTAGCTGCACGGGTATTGGCGAATACCATGATGCGTCCGCCCTGGTTTTTTCTCAACAGACCGATCAGCAGGGCCATTTTCTCATTATTGGCCGGATAGTAGACGGTCTGATGAACGTGATCGGCGGTGACCTGCTCGGTTTCAACCTTCAGCAACTCGGGTTCGTTCATGTGCTCGTAAGCCAGCTCCAGCACCCGGTGGGACAAGGTGGCGGAAAACAGCAGGCACTGGCGCTCACCCCGCTCTGGCAGGCGGCGCAACACGTAACGGATGTCCTTGATAAAACCGAGATCGAACATGCGGTCAGCCTCATCCAGCACCATGACCTCGATCTGATTCAGGTTGAACACTTTCTGCTTGAAGTAGTCGATGATGCGGCCCGGGGTGCCAATCAGGATGTCCACACCGGCTTCCAGCTCCAGGCGCTGTTTTTCATAATCCACACCGCCATACGCCAGACCCAGCTTCAGGCCGGTTTCAGAACCCAGCAGCACCGCGTCTTTGTGAATCTGCAACGCCAGCTCGCGGGTCGGTGCCAGCACCAGCGCGCGCGGGTGGCGCCGGTTGGCCGTCGCCTGACTTTTCAACAGGCGCTGAAACAGAACCAACAGGAACGCAGCGGTCTTGCCCGTGCCGGTTTGTGCCTGCCCGGCCACGTCATGCCCCTGCAGCGCAACCGGCAAGGTCAATGCCTGAATGGGGGTGCAGTGGCTGAACCCCGCCTTGACCAGCCCCTGCCGGACCGGGTCAAGCAGGTCAAGTTGTGCAAACTCCAGGTCGCTCAGCGTATTATTGATTTCCTTTGGGGACATATGTGATCCATTTGAATGAACTGGCCCAGAACACCGGTCCTGATTGAACAGCATCATTTTGCGGCGGTCCAGCTTGAATATTCAGGCAGGTGCCTTGATATCGATAGGCGGTTCAGTTGAAATGATGACCCTGAATCCAGTTTGTCCTGATCCGATGATCCGGATTGGACTTCCGGGCCTTGTTGCAACGATCATATTAACCGCGCTGCTGCCTCAGTACCAGCATGGGAGCGGTGCGAAACTTGGAGAAAAACAGTGAGTGACAACATTACCCATGTTACCGACGGCAATTTTGACCAGGAAGTACTGAACGCGGATGGTCCGGTTCTGGTGGATTACTGGGCAGAATGGTGCGGACCCTGCAAGATGATAGGCCCCATCGTTGAGGAAATTGCCAACGAGTACGGTGACCGGCTGAAAGTGACCAAGATGGACATTGACAGCAATACCATGACACCCCAGCAATACAGCATCCGTGGCATTCCCACGCTGATGATTTTCAAGGACGGGAAAGTGCAGGCAACCAAGGTAGGTGCCCTGACCAAGGGTCAGCTCAAGGCATTTGTCGACGAAGCCGTCTGATTCGGGCAAAGTCCCGTAGTGCATGGCCTACGGGACTTTGAACCTGCGCTTTTAATCACTGGACGCTGCTGCCATATCGTGTTAGCTTTACATCATCTATAGCCGTGTGCCCCAACGCGGCCAAACTACTTCCCTGTTTTAGAGCTGCTTCGGAACCATCGCGAATCAGCAAGACACAGAAAAATTTTATAAAAACTCCTGGCGATCATTCGCCGCATTCATGCTGAACTGTTTATTTACCGAACGCTTTTAACCAGCCCGCAGGCTTGCGCTAACTCTGATCATCATGCCTTTTTGAGCCACTCGCCTTCATCTACAGAGCACCCACACCCTCATGAACCTGACTGACCTGAAACAAAAACCCATCGCCGAGTTATTGGAAATCGCCAATGAAATGGGCCTGGAAGGCGTTGCGCGATCACGCAAACAAGACGTCATTTTTTCCATCCTTAAAGCCCACGCAAAAAATGGCGAGAGTATTTTTGGTGATGGCGTACTGGAGATCCTGCAGGATGGATTCGGGTTCCTGAGGTCCGCCGACAGTTCCTATCTGGCCGGCCCGGATGACATATACGTTTCACCCAGCCAGATCAGGCGTTTCGCATTGCGCACCGGCGACATGCTGACCGGTAAAATTCGTCCGCCCAAGGACAGCGAACGCTATTTTGCGCTGTTGAAGGTGCAGGAGATCAACTACGACTCACCCGATAATGCCAAGCGGAAAATCCTGTTTGAAAACCTGACGCCGGAGTTCCCCAAGGAACAATTCAAGCTGGAACGGGGCAATGGCAGCACTGAGGACATCACCGCGCGCATCATCGAACTGGTCGCGCCGATAGGAAAGGGTCAGCGCGGTCTGGTGGTATCCCCCCCGAAAGCGGGCAAAACCATCATGCTGCAGAACATAGCCACCAGCATCCGGGCCAATTACCCGGATGGCAAAATGATCATCCTGCTGATTGACGAGCGCCCTGAAGAAGTTACCGAGATGCAGCGCTCGGTGGATGCTGAAGTGATCTCCAGCACATTTGACGAACCCGCCTCACGCCACGTACAGGTGGCGGAAATGGTGATCGAACGCGCCAAGCGGCTGGTGGAACACAAGCTGGATGTGGTCATTCTGCTGGATTCCATTACCCGCCTGGCACGAGCCTACAACACCGTGGCGCCGTCATCCGGCAAGGTGCTCACCGGCGGCGTGGATGCCAATGCCCTGCAACGGCCGAAACGGTTTTTCGGCGCGGCGCGTAACGTCACCGAAGGCGGCTCGCTGACCATCATCGCCACCGCCCTGGTAGAAACCGGCTCCAAGATGGATGAAGTCATCTACGAGGAGTTCAAAGGCACCGGCAATATGGAGATCCACCTGGATCGCCGCATTGCGGAGAAACGTATCTACCCCTCCATCAATATCAATCGCTCCGGTACGCGTCGCGAGGAGTTGCTGACACTCG
>JBFIHZ010000003.1:0-46602 GCA_041601535.1 Lysobacterales bacterium
ATATCAACCTTTGACATCGGCTCCCGAGTCATTTACGTATCAGACAAGTTTCATGTTGCCAGCCGCTCGCTGCAACGACCGGGCACGGTCAGAGCGCAGGTCCTGCAAGCGTTCGAGGTAGCCCTCACCGACACCGGTCACGTATTCACCGGTGAAACAGGACGTATCGAAATTCCGGATGGAATCATTGCCCTCATGGCAAGCTTCTACCAGGTCGCCGATGTCCTGGTAAATCAGCCGGTCCGCCCCGAGCGCCTGTTCGATTTCCTTGTCGCTACGGCCGTAGGCCACCAGTTCATTGACCGCCGGCATGTCAATGCCGTAAATATTCGGATGCCGCACCGGCGGTGAGGCTGAAGCGAAATAGACTTTCTTGGCGCCGGCATCCCGTGCCATCTGGATGATCTGCTTGGAGGTGGTACCGCGTACGATGGAATCGTCAACGATCAGTACGTTCTTGCGCCGGAATTCCAACTCGATGGCGTTCAGTTTCTGTTTGACGGATTTTTTGCGTTCGGCCTGTCCCGGCATGATGAAGGTGCGCCCCACGTAACGGTTCTTGATGAAACCTTCGCGGTACTTGACGTTGAGGTCATAGGCCAGCGGCAATGCCGCCGTGCGGCTGGTATCGGGAACGGGGATGACCACCTCGATGTCGTGATCGGGCCATTCACGCAGGATTTTGCGTGCCAGGCTCTGCCCCATTCTCAGCCGTGCCTTGTAGACCGAGATATCGTCCATCATGGAATCAGGGCGGGCAAAATAGACATACTCAAACATACACGGCGTCAGTTCCGCCGCATGTTCACTGGCGTGGGTGTGCAGTTGGCCATCCAGCGTAATAAAGACGGCTTCGCCGGGATGCAGATCGCGCTCCATCTCGAAACCCAGCGCGTCCAGTGCGACGCTTTCGGACGCGATCGCCCACTCTTTGCCAGCAGCGGTTTCGCGACTTCCCAGAACCGCCGGACGGATGCCGTGCGGGTCACGGAAGCCGAGCACACCCTGTCCCGAAATCAACGCGATGGCGGCATATGCACCGCGGCAACGCCGATGCACCGCATCCACCGCCTGGAATACATGTTCGGGTAACAGCACGGAAGGATTCTGATGCTGCAATTCATGCGCCAGGATATTCAGCAGGACTTCGGAATCAGAGCGTGTATTCAGGTGGCGCCGGTCGCTGTCGAACAGCTCCTGCGTCAGCGCTTCGGTATTGATCAGGTTGCCGTTATGACCCAGTGCAATTCCATACGGTGAATTGACATAAAACGGCTGGGATTCCGCGGTATCGTCCGAGCCCGCAGTGGGGTAACGCACGTGGCCAATACCGACGTTACCGGTCAGTTTATGCATGTGCTCGGGCTCAAAAACATCGCGCACCAGGCCACGGGCCTTGTGCAGATTTATGCGATATCCGTCCAGGGTGGCGATGCCGGCAGCGTCCTGGCCACGATGCTGCAATACCGCCAGGGCATCGTAAAGCGATGTGGCCACCGCGCTGTTGCCGACAATTCCGATGATTCCGCACATGTTAACTGACCCGTTTGATCCCGCTGGACTGGTACGCCGCGAATTCTACCACGCCGATGATGCGCCCCGGCTATTTATGCTGTTGCTGATGATGTTTCCGAAGCACCGGTTGCAGGTGACGGTGACGATGGTTCGCGGCTGTCGCCGTCATCATCCTGCGTCTCCCCGGCCGCGTCTTCAGCCGCCGGGTTGAATTCCAGGTACTCGGCAAACGGCTCGGGCAAAAACTGCTGTGCCCATTCCACCAGTGGCATCAAGCGCTGGATGCTGGTGGAGCCTTTCCACCATGGATCAGCCGGCAATGGCGTGAAGCCGGCCAGCAACAGCACCAGCACCACCAGCGCCAGCCCGCGCGCCGCGCCAAATACGCCGCCCAACAAGCGGTCTGTGCCGCTCAGCCCGGTGGATTCCACCAGCCGGCTGATCAGGTAATTGAGCAGTCCGCCGATCAGCAGAACCGCGATAAACAGTCCGGCAAAACCCATGGCGGTGCGGGCCGAGGGTAAAGACACGTGATCTTCCATCAATGTCGAAACATCACCGCCGAACTGGAACGCCACGTAAAACGCCGCCACCCAGACCACCAGGGAGAATACTTCCGACATGAAACCGCGCAGCGCGCCGACCAAAACGGAAATGCCCACGGTAGCCAGGATGGCGTAATCAGGCCAGCTCATCGCCACCCAGCCCCTGCTGACCGGTCATGCCTGCAGCAAAAGCGCACCGGTTTGATCACACGGCACATTGGCCAACCCCTGTTAGTCAGCGCTCATCACCACGCCGTTAATGGAAAATGCTTCGCTCAATTGCTGCTTGATCCGCATGGCCTCATCGCGCTCCAGGAACGGGCCAATGCGTACCCGAAAGATGCTGGATGCTGAGGACGTGATGGTTTCGCTGTATGCGCTCAAACCCTGTTCTTTCAGGTTGGCCACCAGCCTTTCGGCATTGCTGGCATCGGAAAAACTGCCTGCCTGAACCACCCAGCGCACCAGGGAGTCTTGCGGTGTGCTGACCGCAGCTGCCTGGTCAGGCTGTAAATCCACCACACGCGGACTGACCCCTTCAATGGCAATGCCGATGCGAACAGAAGCAGCTGTTGCTTCTGCTTCGGTGGCGTAAGGACCGACGCGTACGCGGCTCAGAGTGCCCACATCCGACTCCACCGAATCCATCAGCACCGGAAAGTTCTTGTTTTGCAGTGAACTCATCAGGCGCCGGGCATTGGCACTGGCGCCCAGGCTGGCCACCTGGACCACATAGCGTCCGCCCGCGTCGGCCGGCTGTGCTGCCGAAGCAGCGGCAGGAGATGAATCGGCTGCTGCGACCGTGGTGGCTTCAGGCTGCTTCAAGGGGGTGACCTGGGCAACACCATCGGTCACCATCTGGCTGTTGCCAGGGTCTGGTGGTTCAGTGCCGGATTCTGACACCCCGGCGGCTTCCGCCACTTCTGCGGCAGCCGGATCGGCAGCAGAGGGAAGCGTCACCGCGTCTGGCTGCGGGTCCGGCTCAGCGGCCGTTTCGGCTGCCTGGGGCAGCGCCGGTGCCTGATCAGACTCCGTCTGGCGCGTTTCAGGCGGCGTGGCCTGTTCATTTACCGGAAAACGGCGCGACTCAAATGCCAGACCTTCCGGCCGCGATGGAATTTCAATTTTCTGTGATTGCTGGCTGTCACCCTGGGGCTTGCCACTGAGCAACATGGGCAGCACGATTACCGCCAGGGCGATGATCACGCTGGCTCCCACCAGTCTTTGTTTTAGTGCTTTATCCATATGGAGGCGTTACCCGGTTTCCTCGTTGAGCTGAGATTCTAGCAGCAATCCCGGGAGTTCGTTTTGCGTACTGCCACGGGACAGGAATTGCGCTGCCTGGGCAGCGGTTACAAAGGAGCCGAACACCAGCACAGCACCCGCCTCGCCGGCATCCCGCATGGCTTGTTTCAGCGCGTACGGCACCTCAGCATAAGCCGTGGCCTTGCCAGTCGTGGCCACCGCGGCCACCTGTTGCATCAATTCATCGCCGCTGCGGCCGCGTTCACCATGGAGGCTGGCGCAGTACCAGTGACGCACATGACCATCCAGTGCCGCCGTTACCGCCGCCGCATCTTTGTCCCGCAGCATACCCAGGACGCAGTTAACCGGCCCGGGATGCAGGCCAGGCAGCGCGTCCGCAATGGCGCTGGCTGCAAGGGCGTTGTGCCCCACATCCACCCACACCGCCGGCTTGCTCCACAGGTGCTGCATACGGCCGGGCAGGCGGGTGGCTTTCATTCCATCCAGCCAGGCTGAGCTGCGCAGGAAGTCGTTTGGCAGCAATACGGCCAGCACCATGATGGCGGCTGCAAGGTTTTGTTGCTGGTGAGGCCCGATCATTGGCAGCGAAGGGATTTCGACCTGCAAATCGGCGTGTTTCCAGATAAAGCCCTGCTGCCGGGGCAGCACTTCAAAACCCTGACCGGGCCGGTATAACGGTGCATTCAATTGCGCAGCCTGTTGCACCACGCTGTCTGGTGGCTGCGCTTCGCTGCACACCACCGGAGTATCAGGCCGCATGATGCCCGCCTTCTCCCGGCCGATGGATTCACGATCCGGTCCAAGGTATTCCTGGTGATCCAGGCCGACCGAAGTGATCACAGCGCAATCGGCATCAACCAGGTTGACCGCGTCCAGGCGGCCGCCGAGACCGACCTCCAGAATGGCGAAATCCAGCTGCTGGCTGGCCATATGATAAAAGGCGGCCAGTGTGCCAAATTCGAAATAGCTCAGGCTCACCCCCTGCAGCGCGGCTTCCACCTGCTCAAAAGCCCGCACCCAGGCGGCATCACTGACCATGACCCCCTGCACGCGGAGGCGCTCGTTGTAGTGCAGCAGGTGAGGTGAACTGTAGCAGGCCTGGCGGTATCCCAGCGCTTGCAGCATGCTGGCCAGATAGGCGCAGGTGGAACCTTTGCCATTGGTACCCGCCACCGTGATGATGCGGCCGGCCAGTGATGGCGCACCCATGCGCTGCCACACGGCGCGGATGCGTTCCAGACCCAGTTCGATGGTTTGTGGATGACGGCGCTCCAAAACGGCCAGCCACTCCGCCAGGCTGGCGGGCGTGGAGGCTGCAGAGCCGGTCAGTTTGTGGTCAGGCATGGTGCCTGGCTTACTCCGGTTTTACCAACTCACCCGTGACCATCTTTGGCTGGGCCCCATTACTCATCAGGGCCAGCAAGGCCGCCACCTGGTCACGCAACTGGCGCCGGTCGACAATCATGTCGATCGCCCCTTTTTGCAGCAGGAATTCGCTGCGCTGAAACCCTTCCGGGAGCTTTTCCCGCACGGTCTGTTCAATCACCCTGGGACCGGCAAACCCGATCAGCGCGCCGGGTTCGGCAATATTAACGTCGCCTAGCATCCCCAGGCTGGCAGAAACCCCACCAGTGGTTGGGTGGGTCAGCACCGAAATGTAGGGAATCCCCTCTTCCGCCAGGCGCGCCAGCACGGCGCTGGTCTTGGCCATTTGCATCAGTGATAAAAGGCCTTCCTGCATGCGTGCGCCGCCGGTCGCTGAAAAGCACACCAGCGGGGCCCGCAGACGCAGGCTTTCCTGGCCGGCCCGGGCAAATTTCTCGCCCACCACCGAACCCATGGAACCACCCATGAACTTGAATTCAAAGGCGCACACCACCACTTTCTGGCCGCACAGCTTGCCAGCCATCGCAATCAGTGCGTCTTTTTCACCGGTGGCTTTTTGTGCCGCAACCAGGCGGTCCTTGTACTTTTTTGAATCGCGGAATTTCAAGGTATCGACTGATTCCAGCGTGGCCGCGATTTCCCGTTGTTCGCCTGGATCCAGGAACTGCTGCAGGCGTGCACGTGCCGTCACCGACATGTGCTTGCCGCATTTCGGACACACTTGCAGGTTGCGCTCCAGCTCGGGGCGGTACAACACCGAGGAACAGTCCTCGCATTTGGTCCACAGACCTTCCGGCACGGTACGCTTGTTGCCGCCTTCGGTACGAATGCGCGAGGGCATGAGTTTCTGAAACCAACTCACAGGCTACAACTCCGTGGATTCATCCGCATATTCACATTCTCTCGCCAATTTCCTGTCATCTCACACCCGTCTGGTTCGTGCAAACCACCCGTTTCAGGCTGCCCCATTGTCCATGGCCGCGCGAATGGGCGCAAGAAAGTCCCGGGCCAGCTGCCCCGCCTGCTCCTCAGTCTGCGCCGTGGCCAGCGTTTTCACCAGCGCGCTGCCAATCACCACGCCTTCGGCGAAACCGGCCACCGCCACCGCAGTTGCGGCATTCTTGATACCAAACCCCACCGCGATCGGCAGCGCCGTGTGCTGGCGGATTCCGGCCAGCGGGGCTTCGATACCGGCGTGATCCAGCCGGTCAGCACCGGTGATTCCTTTGAATGAAACGTAGTACAGGTAGCCCCGGGCCCCGTTGACAATGGTCTTGATGCGCTCTGGCGTCGTGGTCGGAGCCAGCAGGCAGATGGGATGCAATCCGTTGGCCGCCAGTTCATCACCCAGGCCACCCATCTCTTCCGGCGGGCAGTCCACCATCAGCAGGCCATCCACACCGGCGGCAGCGGCATCACGCGCGAACTCCGCATGGCCGTAGCGTTCCACCGGGTTCATGTAACCCATCAGCACCACCGGGGTGGACTCATCCTGCTGGCGGAATCGCCTGACCATTTCCAATACGGTGCCAAGTGACACACCTCGGGCAATGGCGCGCTCGCTGGATTCCTGGATAACCGGGCCGTCCGCCATGGGATCGGAAAACGGCACCCCCAGTTCCAGAACGTCAGCGCCAGCTGCCACCAGCTGATGCATGATGGCCGGCATCCAGTCGGGATGCGGGTCACCGGCGGTAATAAACGGTACCAGGGCTGTGCGGGATTGTTGTTTCAGGTGTTCGAAACACCGGTCGATACGATTGCTCACAGGCTGATATTCTCCAGTTCTGCGACGGTATGAACGTCTTTATCACCACGCCCGGACAGGTTGACCAGCACATGTTGATCGGGACGCATGGTGGCTGCCAGCTTCAGGCCGTAGGCCACGGCATGGCTGCTTTCCAGCGCCGGCAGAATGCCTTCCAGCCGGGTCAGCTGATGGAATGCCGCCAGTGCTTCCTCATCCGTTACCGACACGTACTGCGCCCGTCCCGTGTCTTTCAGCCAGGCATGTTCCGGCCCCACCCCAGGATAATCCAGGCCGGCGGATACCGAGTGGGTATGCTGAATCTGGCCGTTGTCATCGTCCATCAGATAAGTTCTGCAGCCGTGCAATACGCCGGGACGCCCGGCACACAGGGAAGCCGCGTGTTCACCACTGGCCAGGCCTCTGCCGGCCGCTTCCACGCCGTACATTTTCACCTCGCTGTCCTGCACGAAGGGATGGAACAGGCCGATGGCATTGGAACCGCCGCCCACGCAGGCCACCAGGGCATCCGGCATCGCGTCAAACTGCTCAACCATCTGACGACGCGCTTCACGGCCGACCACCGCGTTGAAGTCCCGCACCATGGTGGGGTAAGGATGCGGCCCGGCTACTGTGCCGATGATGTAAAAGGTGTCGTCGATATTCGTGACCCAGTCGCGCATGGCTTCATTCAATGCGTCTTTCAGCGTGCGTGAGCCGCTGGATACGCCGCGCACCTCCGCCCCCAGCAGTTTCATGCGGAATACGTTGATGGCCTGTCGCTGGATATCCACGTCGCCCATATACACCACGCACTGCTTGTTCAGGCGGGCCGCCACGGTGGCTGAAGCCACACCGTGCTGGCCGGCGCCGGTTTCGGCGATCAAGCGTGATTTCCCCATCTGGTCGGCCAACAGGGCCTGCCCCACCGTGTTGTTGATCTTGTGCGCGCCGGTGTGATTGAGGTCTTCCCTCTTCAACAGAATTTTCGCACCCCCACCCAGCTCGGTCAGGCGCGGAGCGTAGTAGATCGGCGACGGCCGGCCCACGTAATGCGCCAGATCGCGGTCAAGCCGTGCAATGAACTCTTCATCCTGGCGCCAACGGAAGTAGGACTCTTTCAGCTCATCCAGTGCATGCATCAGGGTCTCTGACACAAAGCTGCCGCCAAACGGGCCAAAATGACCGCGCTCGTCCGCTTCCCACTCACTTGCCAATAACTGCTCTGTTTTACTGCTCACGTTTCGCCTCTCGTATGAATTGCTCGACCGCGCGGGCATCCTTGATGCCGGGCGCGCTTTCAACGCCGCTGGACACATCCACGGCCCAGGGATGAACCGTCCGCACGGCCTGTGCCACATTATCCGGTGTCAACCCCCCGGCAAGTATCAGCGGTCGTTGCTGCTGGCCAATCAGCTGCCAGTCAGCGGTGTGACCCGTGCCGCCAAGTCCGCCCGGCTGATGGCTGTCAACCAGGATGGCGGCTGCATCGTGGTAATCCTGTTCGGCCTGCGCCAGTGAAGCGGTATCCTGCAAGGTAACCGCCTTGATATACGGACGCCCGAACTGACGGCAAAACCCGGCGGATTCGGTGCCGTGGAATTGCAACAGGCTTAGTGGTACGTCACACAGCAACTGATGTATATATTCCGCCGGTTGATCCAGAAACAACCCGACGCGCGAAATAAACGCCGGTACCCGTTGCACCAGCAAGCGTGCCTGCGCCGGCACCAGGTAACGTTTGCTGGCGGGCACAAACACGAAGCCCAGGGCATCCGCCCCGGCCTGCACGCAATGATCCACATCCTGCGCACTCGTCAGACCACAGATTTTTACCCGCACTGCATTCATAAGTGATCCTGCAACAGCGGAAAATCCGCTGCCATGGCGGGCAAGGCGTATTTATCCGGATAACGGGCATGCATGAAATACAATCCCTGCGGCGGCGCGGTGGCCGCGGCGAGACTGCGGTCACGGCTACTCAGAAGTTGCTGCAGCCACTCGAGCGCGGCCTCACCCGTGCCAATACGCATCAGGCTGCCGGCAATGTTCCTGACCATGTGATACAGAAATCCGTTGGCGGTTATATCCATGATTACATGCTGGCCCTGGCGGCGGACGCGCAGGTCGTGAATCTCACGCACCGCGTGGCGCGCCTGGCAGGCAGCCGCGCGGAACGCAGAAAAATCGTGTTCCCCAATCAAAACCTGCCCTGCCAGCTGCATGCGTTCCTCGTCAAGTGGCTTGCGCTGCCAGGCTACCCGCTGCGCATCAATGGCCGGGCGTACCCAGCGGTTGAGAATACAATACCGGTAAGTGCGCGCGAACGCACTGAACCGGGCATGAAATTCATCATCCACCTGCCGTACCCAAAGCACGCTGATTCCGGGCGGCAGGTGACTGTTGATGCCCAGCACCCAGGACCGTTCCGGCCGTTTTGCGGTGGTGTCAAAATGCGCCACCTGGCAACGCGCATGCACCCCGGTATCGGTGCGGCCGCAGCAGTGCACCTGTAACGGGCTGTCGGCAACTTGCGACAGAGCACGCTCAACGCAGGCCTGAACCGTGGGTTCCTGGCGTTGAATCTGCCAACCCAGAAACAGGCTGCCGTCATATTCCAAGCCCATTGCAAAACGCATGCTGCGGGAAGTCTCCAGTTTTCCGGCCGTTGACCGGCCTGCCACCATTTCCTGTGCCATGTAAAAAATCAGGGGCCGCGACGGTGACTCCGTCCCGGCCCCAATCTGTTCCGGCTAAACCCGGGTTACAACTGCTTCAAAGCTCTTCCAGCATTCCCCGGGCTTCAGCCTGCTGCTCTTCGCTGCCGTGCTCGATGACTTCATCAAGTATTACCCGGGCTGCTTCCTTGTCCCCCATGGAGATATAGGCACGGGCGAGATCCAGGCGCACTTCCGGATCGGCACTGTCTTCGTCCAGCAGTTCAGCATCTTCATCCTGCTGCTTGCGGGAAACGGGCGCCGCAGCCCCTGCATCACCTGCGGTGTCTTTATGCTCCTCACCGGCAGTTTCCGTTTCCGGCTTCAGCACTTTGAGGATCTCTTCCGCCTCGTCCGTCATTTCGCGCACGCGCGCATCCGGTTCAGGCCCGCCGTCGGCAATCAACAGCCGACTGGCGTCGCGGCGGCTCATCAGCCAACCGGCAATACCCGCCACCAGCAGCACCAGGCCGATCAGCCAGATGGTCCAGCTGGAGTACCAGGGCGAATCCGGCTCCTGCACCTTGCTGGAGACCACCGGTACCTGGGGCTGGCTGGCCGGGGCGCTCGCCGCCGGCGGGTTGCCAGCAGGTGCTGCCAGACCATCGGCCGAGCTGGCTGCAGCATCGCCTGCCTCGGCTGCATCTGCGTCGGTGCCAGCTTCACCGGTGGCATCCTGCAGACGGCTTTCACGCAGATTCTGTTCCAGCACTGCCAGTTCAGCATCCTCTACCGTTGCGGATGAATCGGCCGGCTGGCTGGCTGCCAGCTGCGCTTCCAGTTCCTTGATGCGGTCCTGCAGGTAAGTGTTTTCCTGCTGTTCGCTGATCAGTTCCTCTTCCTTGCGTGCCAACTCTTCACGCAGGGCGGTAAGACCGGTGGAGGCTTCGGAATCGCTGGCCGAGGCTTCAAACCCGTAAGCGCTGTCTGCGTCAATGTCCGCAGACGGCGGCACCAGTTCCAGCTGGTCATCTGCTGCGTAGTCCGCTTCCGGACGCGCTTCCGGCAGGCTGGAGGCTTCATCCACCAACGGCGTTTCAACGGCCGGACTGACTGCCGGACTGGCTGCTTGCTGGCTGAGGGATTCGGTTTGCGATATCACTTCATCACGCGCAGCCGCGGCTGAAATGGCTTCGACTTCCGCGACCGTTGGCATACGCAGAATCGCCCCGCGTTTCAACAGGTTGATGTTGTTGTTTATAAACGCCTGAGGGTTGTTGCGCTGGATTGCCAACATGGCGCTGTTGGTGTTCAACCCGCTGCTCTGGGACCAGTTGTGCGCGATACGCCACAGTGTTTCGCCCGCCTGGACCGGGCCATACTCGCCGTCGGCAACAGTCGATGCGGCGGGCCTGGCTGCAGCCGGTGGCGTACTTGCCCGGCCCTGCTCAGTGGCATCGTCAGGCGTTACGGCTTCGGGCTGCGGTGCACTGCGCGATTCCGCCGGGGCGGTTCGCCGCTGATCGACAACCGGGGCCGGAGCCGGCGAATCAAACACCGGCGGATCCAGAAACAGGGTGTATTCACGCAGCATACGGCCACTGGACCAGTTTACTTCGACGATCAGCCGGATCACCGGGTCCTTGACCGCCAGGTTACTGGTGACGCGAATATCCGCCCCATCCGCCGACCGCACCACTTCGAAACGCAAGGGTACGGAAATCGCTTCACGGCTGGCACCGATCAGGGCGAAATCGTCTGCGGAGGCCAGCTTTGCCGTGACCGAGTCCAGATCGTCACTGGCGCTGGTGATCAGGTTGATATTCGCCTGTAACGGCTGATTCAGGTATGAATCAACCGTGGCATTTCCCAGGCCCAGCGCGTATGCGCCCTGGCTGGATAAGGCGAGCGCTACCGCAAGCGCCAAGCGTGAGCCGGTGCGTATGCTTTGTGTCATGAGTCCCTCCGTCTTTCCCTGACTTTGTGAAGAACAGAACCTGCAGGCATCAAACCAGCCCGCCGTTCAGGCGCCTGCCTGAGCCGAGTGTACGTCTGCGCCCTGTTGCGTTCCAGATGCGCTGCGCCGCTGTTCCAGGTAATCCATGATCTGCACGGCATTGAGTGCCGCGCCTTTACGGATATTGTCCGCCACCACCCACATGCTGATCCCACGCGGGTGACTCAGGTCGCGCCGCAAACGGCTGACAAACACCGGATCTTTTCCGGCCGCATGAGTTACAGGTGTGGCATGAGTGTCATCAGTGCGCTCCAGCAATTCTACCCCATCGGCCTGCTGCAGCAGCTTTCTGACCTCTTCCACGCTGATGTCATCGCGGGTTTCAAAATGCACCGCTTCGGCGTGGCCATAAAATACCGGCACTCGCACCGCGGTGGCATTAACCAGAACTTCCTTGTCGCAGAGGATTTTCTGGGTCTCCCAGAACATTTTCATTTCTTCTTTTGAATAGCCGTTGTCCAGCATCACGTCGATCTGCGGCAGCACGTTGAATGCAATGGGCTGCTTGAATGCAGACATTTCCGCATCCTTGAAATTCAGGCGCTGTGCCGTCTGCGTGGCCAGCTCCTGCAGGCCTTTACGACCGGCGCCGGAAACCGACTGGTAGGTGGCCACGTTGATGCGCGTGATGCCGGCAACCTTATGGATGGGGGCCAGGGCCACCACCATCTGGATGGTGGAACAATTCGGGTTGGCGATAATGCAGCCGCCTTGCAGCGCATCGAGTTCGTGCGCATTGACTTCGGGCACCACCAGCGGGATGTCGTCGTCGTAGCGGAATGCCGAGGTATTGTCGATGACAATGGCACCAGCCGCTGCGGCACGGGGTGCGTGCTCCAGGCTGACCGAACCACCGGCAGAAAACAGCGCATAGTCCACGGTACTGAAATCAAAGTCGGCGAGGTTTTCAATGGTGAGCTGTGCATTGCCAAACTCAACCTCCTGGCCAGCGGAACGTTCACTGGCCAGCGCCGTTACGTTGTCAGTGCGATGGCCGCGTTCGGCCAGTATGGATAACATCACTTCGCCGACAGCACCACTGGCGCCGACTACGGCTATATCAGGTTTTTTCATCATGTCCAAGATTATATAGTAAATGTAACTCGTTGTTTATAAAAGCTTCAATCAAAGCTACCCTGAGGGTTATCAACCCATCTGGGCGCGATGACGCAGCACGTGGTCCATTAGCACCAGGGCCAGCATGGCTTCGACGATAGGCGTTGCCCGAATACCCACGCAAGGGTCATGGCGGCCCTTGGTAATGACCTCAACCTCGTTATTGTCCACATCAAGGCCTTTGCCCGGCAGGCGCAAGCTGGATGTGGGTTTGAACGCGGTGCTGACCAGAATATCCTGCCCACTGGATATTCCCCCAAGGATACCGCCAGCGTGGTTGCTCAGAAAGCCTTTTTTTGTCATTTCATCGCGGTGTTCCGTGCCATATTGCGCGACACAGTCGAAACCCGCGCCAATTTCCACGCCCTTGGCGGCATTGATGCTCATCATGGCGGCTGCGATCTCCGCGTCCAGTTTGCCATAAACCGGGGCACCCAGCCCGGCCGGAACATTACGCGCCACCACGTTTACTCGCGCGCCCACCGAGTCACCCGATTTGCGCAAACCATCCATAAACGCTTCCAGTTCCGCCACGCGGGACGGATCAGGGCAAAAGAACGGATTGTCATCAATGGTATCCCATTGCTTGTCTTCATCGGTGCGGATTGGGCCAAGCTGTGCCAGCCAGCCTTGCACTTCCACCTGCAGCTCCTGTTTCAGCCATTTGCGCGCGATGGCGCCTGCCGCCACGCGCATGGTGGTTTCACGCGCCGAGGAACGGCCTCCGCCGCGAAAATCGCGAATGCCATACTTCTGCCAGTAGGTGTAATCCGCATGGCCGGGGCGGAACTGTTGCGAGATATTGCCGTAGTCTTTCGAGCGCGCATCGGTGTTTTCAATAAGCAAGGCGATGGGGGTGCCCGTGGTCTTGCCCTCAAACACGCCAGACAGGATTTGCACATCGTCCTTTTCCCGCCGCTGAGAGGTGTGCCGCGACCGGCCGGTGGCACGCCGCTTCAGTTCATGCTTGATTTCATCGGTGTTGATTTCCAGCAGCGGCGGACAGCCATCGATCACGCAGCCAATGGCCGGACCATGGCTTTCGCCAAAAGTGGTTACCCGCAGCAAGGTTCCGAAGGTGTTGTCAGACATGTTGGCGTTCCTTTAATTTCGATTCTATCGTTGTGCCTGCAGCCAGCAATTGCTCACGGGTAAGCAGGAATACGCCGGAACCGCCATGGCTGAATTCCAGCCACAGAAACGGCAGTTCGGGAAATAACTCCGACAGACGCTGTTCACTTTCACCCACTTCGCAGATCAGCAAGCCCTGCTCTGCCAGGTAATCAGGTGATTGCAACATGATCTGCAGGCACGCGTCCAGACCATCATCGCCGGAATACAAGCCCAGCGCCGGTTCCGCCTGGTATTCACGCGGTAACTCCCGGGCGGCGGCTCCGGGGACGTACGGCGGATTGGTTACAATCAGGTCCCAGCGCTGATCCGGCAGGTCCGCAAACAGATCGGACCGGTGCAGACTGACCCGGTCAGCAACGCCGTGGCGTTGCAAGTTGCGGGCGGCAACTTCCAGCGCTTGCGGACTGATATCCGAAGCATCCACCTGCAGCCACGGCATATGGCGGGCGATGGCGATGCCAATACACCCACTGCCGGTGCACAGATCCAGCACGCGGTGCAGTTGCTGCGGCTCAACCCAGGGGGTGAACTGGTCAAAAATCAGTTCCGCGATGGGTGAACGCGGCACCAGCACGTGTTCATCGATCTCAAATTCCAGCCCGGCGAACCAGGCGCTGCCCAGGATATAGGCCATTGGTATCCCCTGCTCTACCCGCTGTCGCAGGCGCGCGGTGATACAGGCGGCAGCGGTTTCATCCACTTCCCTGTCCCAATCCTCGAATGTGCCATCCAGTGCCGCGCCCACCGTGTGCATGACCAGCCAGGCCGCCTCGTCGGCCGGATTGTCGGTGCCGTGACCACAGTGCACATCCGCGCCTTGCAGTTGTTGTGAAACATGATCAATCCATTGCCTGATGTTCATGGCCGGTCTCTGTGTACGATTATTGGGTCAGACGGGTGCCATCTTCCTGCAACTTTACAGGACGGCGTGTTTTCCGGTGTGCCGGACGCAGTATAATCCACCCTTCACGGGTATTGCCTGCCCGACAACACGAAAAACAACATGTCACAATCAACACAACTCAGGTTTATCGTCCTTGCGCTCAGCCTCGCCGTACTGGCGGCATTGGCAGGCGCCCTGACCTGGCGCTGGTATGACGCCCACCAGCAGCCCGTGCTGCACAGCACAATCCTGTTGCCCCAGCCCAAAGTTGTCAGCGATTTTGCGCTGCTGGACGACCAGGGGCAGGCATTCTCGCGGGCGGATTTCGCCGGCCAGTGGTCCTTGCTGTTCTTTGGCTTTACTTCCTGTCCTGATATTTGTCCCAATACCCTGTTTGAGCTGCAACAGGCCCGCAAGCTGATGCAGCAGCAAGGAACGGAAACGCAGTGGCCCCAGGTATATCTGGTGTCGGTGGACCCGGAGCGTGACTCACCGCAAAAGCTGGCGGAGTATCTGGACTATTTTGACCCGTCGTTCATTGGCCTGACCGGCGATGAGCGGCAACTGCAGGCGGTCAGCTTCCAGCTCGGTGCCGTGTATCATGTGCAGGAGCATGAAGCGGGCGATGTCGAGTACGATGTGGATCACAGCGCCAGCCTGTTATTGCTCAATCCGGACGCGCAGTTACATGCTGTCATGCGTGCACCGCATGAAGCCAATATGATTGTTAACGACCTGCGGGCTGTCATCCCGGAACGGTGAGGCCATGAACCTGTTCGAACGCATCTTCAGTGGCATACAGTACCTGCTACCACACCACTTCCTGTCTTCGCTGGTGCACGCCTTGATGCGCATCCGCTTTCGGCCGGTGAAAAACCTGCAAATCTGGATGGTGGGCGGGCTGGCTGGTGTGGACTGGTCCGAAGCACGCCATCAGAACTATTCTGATTACGTGCATTTCAATGATTTCTTTACCCGCGAACTGTTGCCCGGCGCACGGCCGCTGGACCCAGACCCGGAGGCCTTCGTCAGCCCGTCGGATGGCCGCATCAGCCAGTGCGGCCGCATTACCCAGGACCGCATTCTGCAGGCCAAGGGCCGCAGTTATTCATTACGCTCCCTGCTGGCCAATGACCCCCAGGCGGCCGACTTCGTGAATGGCTTTTTTCACACCATTTATCTGTCGCCCAAGGATTACCACCGCGTGCACATGCCGATGACCGGCACCTTGCAGCGCATGATTCATGTGCCCGGCCGGGTGTTCAGCGTGGCGCCTTATACCGTGCGGCAGATACCCGACCTGTTTGCCCGCAACGAGCGGGTCATCTGCCTGTTTGACACTACCCACGGCCCACTGGCGGTCATCCTGGTGGGCGCCATGCTGGTGTCCAGCATGGCGACGGTATGGTCCGGCACGGTGACGCCGCCACGGGCACGCCGGGTAAAAACCGGCGACTGGTCGCGCCGCGAAATCACCTTGCAACGCGGCGAGGAAATGGGCCGGTTCAACATGGGTTCCACGGTGATCACATTGCTGCCGGCCAATGCCATTTCCCAGCTGTCCGAACTGGGTCCGGACGACGAAGTGATGATGGGTCAGAAACTGGCGCGCCTGCGCTAGGCGCAAGCACCACGGTTACTGACCGCCAGTCGTTACCAGCCGCATTGCCGGCCGGCGTTTTCTTTATCCAGCCATTCCTGCAAAGGCGCAAAGTAGTCCAGCATCGCGGTGGCGTCCATTTCCGGTGAACCGGTCAGCGCCTCCAGTGCTTCAGGCCAGGGCCGGCTTCTGCCCATCACCAGCATCTTGTTCAGCGCCTCTCCCGCCGCCTCGCTGCCATAGATCGAACAACGGTGGATGGGGCCCTGGTTGCCGGCGATTTCACACAGCGAACGGAAGAACTGGAACTGCAGCACATGCGCCAGGAAATAACGCGTATACGGTGTATTGCCGGGTACGTGGTACTTGGCGCCCGGGTCGAAGGCGTCCTGCGGACGTACATTCGGCGCAGCAATGCCCTGGTATTTTTCGCGTAATTGCCACCACAGTTCGTTATACGATTCCGGCCCTGCTTCACCGGCAAATACTTTCCAGCGCCACTGGTCAACCATCAGCCCAAAGGGCAGAAAGGCCACCTTATCCAGCGCATTTCTCATCAACAGGCCAATATCGCCACTGGCATCCGGCTGGGTTTCCAGCAGGCCGATCTGCTGCAGGTAGCGCGGCGTAATCGATAAGGACAGGGTGTCGCCAACGGCTTCGTGAAACCCATCGTTGGCGCTGGTGCGATGCAGGTAGGTTTGCTGGTTATAGGCCCGCTGGTAATAATTATGTCCCAGCTCGTGGTGAATGGTTTTGAAATCCTCGTCGTTAACCTTGATGCACATCTTGATGCGCAGATCTTCTTTTTCATCGATATCCCAGGCCGAGGCATGGCAGATCACATCGCGGTCCGCTGGTTTGACAAACAGCGAGCGTTGCCAGAACGTTTCCGGCAGTGGCTCAAACCCCAGTGAACTGAAAAAAGCCTCGCCGGTTTTTACCATGCCGATGGGGTCAAACTGCCGCTCCTGCAGGATGGTCGTTAAGTCATAGCCTGGGTCGGCGGCTTCCGGCCCGGCTATGTCGTAAATATTTCCCCAGCTCTGCGCCCACATATTGCCCAGTAAATGGGCCGGTATCGGGCTGTGCTGCGGGACGATATCTTCGCCATAAAATTCGCCCAGACGTGCGCGCACATGGCAGTGCAAGGCTTCGTACAGCGGTCTTACCTGGCCCCAAAGGCGGTCCAGTTCGGTAGCGAAATCATCCGGCGGCATGTCATACCCGGACCGCCACATGGTGCCCAGGTTGTCAAAACCCAGTTCCCTTGCTCCTTCGTTGGCCAGCTCAACCTGCCGCGCATACAAGGGTTTCATCGGCACGGCAATCTCACGCCAGCCGTTCCACGCTTCCAGTAATTCACCGGCATCGCGCGAGCTGGCCAGTATTTCCTCCAGATCCCCCAGTGCCAGGCAGTCATTTTCGCCGCGGCAGTACTGGCCCTTGCCATACAGGCTGTCCAGCTTGGCGCCGATCTCGGCCTGCTCGGCGTTTTTCGCGGCGTCGCTTGGGGCCGGAATAACAATGGAATTGCGCAAAATGTCCAGTTTGCGTGCGGTCACCTCATCCAGGCCCGCCAGATTGGAATAGCGGGCGGCTTCGGCCGCAATGGACACCTGGGCTGCGGTCAGGTTTTCGCTCGCCATGGCTGACAGCATTTCGGTGTCGTAGGTGATGAAATTGGCTTGCACCCAGGCTACACGTTCGGCGTACTGGCCCAGCTCGGCCAGTTGTTGCTCGGAGCGTGCCACAAAGGATTCGGCTTCTTCTACAGTCACCGCCGGTGCAGCCATCGTGTCCGATGGCGTTGCCTGTGTGCTAACCGCCACATCTGGCGTTGCCTCCACGCTGTTGGCAGCGCGCTCACACGCTGCGGTCAGCGCGGCCAGCACCAGCGCCAGGCTAAACACCAGCAGACCTTTAAAGCCGCATGGCAGTTGCAAACCCGTACGAGCTTGATTGTTGGCGTCCTGCCTGGCATATGTGTCCGGCCTCAGGCAGTCAGCGTGCGTCAGCCGCGCCAGTGCGTAATGTGCAGACTCTTTCATATTGTTTGATTCCAATAACTTATCGTGTTGGCCGCAAGGCTACCAGAAGCAGGCGATTGAAACTATTGGAACTGTGGCGCCGCCGGGTTATCTATACTAACGACCAAAGGAGAACGGAATGAAACCCTGTCACGGAATTTTGCTGCTCAACCTGCTGTCCCTGCTGCTGGCCATCACTCCGCTGCAGGCCGCACAAACGTCCCAGCCTGCAAGCGCTGGCGAGGCCGACCTGCCCGGGCAAACCACTGAACAGCAAAGCGTTGAACAGCAAGCCGCTGCACCACCAGTCAGCCTGGAACAATTGGCGGCGGCTGCCGATGTCATCGCGGTGGCGCAAATCAAGGACACCGATTACCTGCTGCGGCGGGAATTTCCGGTAGCCGGCAGCGCCTATCTTAAAATGCTGATTCCCTACAAGGTGGATAAACCGCTGGACATCATCGAGGTCTTCGAGGAAGGCCTGCATCCGAACGAATGCTATTTCCCCAACCCCTCGGTATTTGAGGAAGGCCGGCGCTACTTGCTGTTCCTGCGCGCGGACCCTGATAAACCGGAGCGTTACCGCGCCCTGCCGCAAGGGTGTGCGCTGGATCTGCTGGTGCGGGACAACAGCCAGTATGCCTTGCGGCTGCCGGTAACCGGCATTGAACTGAGCGACCCGGTGACGGAACTGGCACAGGAAATGGACTTTAGCGACCCATATGCTTTGGAAACGGATGAAAGCCTGGCTTCACAACAACGCGATGAATGGCTGGAAGCCGGCTGGCTGCAACCCGGCCCGGACGGTTACCTCTACACCCATGGCGTCGAACTGGCGAAAATCCGCCAGCTGATGGGCGAGCAGGCCATCTCGCTGGACCGCCACCAGAAACGCACGGAGCGCTGATGGCCGCCGGGCGTGTGGCTCAGGTAATCACCCGGTAACAAGGCGTATAGCGTTTGCCGCCTGGCAGCTTCATGCGATTGTCATTGACGAAAGAGGCCAGCAGCACATCCAGCAATTCCATGATTTCCCGGTCGCCGCGAATTTCAAAATTTCCGTGCCGGCGAATGGCCTCCAGGCCATCCGGCTTTACATTGCCGGCCACGATGCCGGAAAACATGCGCCGCAGGTTGGCCGCCAGTTCGTGAATCGGTAAGCCACGGTCAATTTGCACATTGCGCATATTCTCATGCGTGGCTTTGAACGGGATCTGGAACGGTTCATCTATGTGCAGTAACCAGTTGTAATAAAACGCATCATTGTTGGTGATGCGGTATTTACGCACCTCTTCCATGCCTTGGGTCATGCGCCGGGCCACTTTTTCCGGGTCAGCAATAATGATCTCGTAACGCTGGCGGGCCGCATCACCCAGTGCAAGGCGAATGAAACGGTCTATCTGTTCAAAATAATTGGCCGATTCCTTCGGGCCGGTCATGATCATCGGAAACGGCATATCTGCATTGGCCGGATTCAGCAATATGCCCAGCAGGTACAGAATTTCCTCGGCAGTACCCACGCCACCCGGAAACACGATAATGCCGTGACCGAGGCGCACGAAAGCTTCCAGGCGCTTCTCTATATCCGGCATCACGATGAGTTCGCTGACAATCGGGTTGGGTGATTCTGCAGCGATGATGCCTGGCTCGGAAATGCCGATGTAGCGGCGCGACTCCACCCGTTGTTTGGCATGCGCAATGGTGGCACCTTTCATCGGGCCTTTCATCGCGCCAGGACCACAACCGGTAATGATGTTCAGGCGGCGCAGACCCAGCTCATAGCCGCATTCCTTGGTGTATTCGTACTCATCGCGTGAAATGGAATGACCGCCCCAGCACACCACCAGGTTGGGATCCACCTGGGGGATCAGCGCGTGCGCATTGCGTAACATTTCGAATACCGCGTTGGTAATCCCACCCGAGGAGGTGAGGTCATGACTGGGGTGGCCGTGGATCTCGCTGTCGAAATAAACCAGGTCGCGGATCACCGCGGAGAGCAATTCGCGAATGCCCTCAATGATGCGGCCGTCCACAAAGGCCGAACCTGGCGCATTGGTCAATTGCAGCCGCAAGCCACGGTTAACCTGCTGCACTTCAATGGAAAAATCCCGGTAACGCTCGAGCAGTTCTTCCGCGTCGTCACCCTGGTTGCCGCTGTTGAGCACGGCCAATGCACAGCGATGCAACAGGCCGGAAAGATCCCCCCGGCTGGCGTCATGCAAGCGTTCAACTTCGTGACGGCTGAGGGTGTTGAGCATACCGGCCGGATACAGGCGGGTGGATACGGATTCTGCGGACAAATTACAACTCCTGAACATCGCTGAGCTGATAGCTTAACGCAATCTGGCCCCCGAAAGGACTGGACCGACACCAGCCATTGGACGACGAATTCCGTGCCTGGCTGGTACGTGACGGTTTCAGCTAAAACCAAAAAGAGAATGGCGGCCAGCGGCCGCCATTCTGACTGTCGTGTGGATCAGATATCAGAACCGATAGCTGACACCCACTCGTACTTCCCACAGTGACGGGTCGGAAATACGGCCCTGTCCACCGGCTTCGATGTACTCCTCGTAGATGTACTGAGTGCCATCGTCGCTGATTTCCATGTCAACGATACCCTGGGTGCGCGGGAAGCTGGCTTCGCGCAGCACACACCATTCGTCGTTCAGCAGGTTGCACAGGTTTTTCACCACGATAAAGCCGGTGAATTTGTGGCCTTCGGCAAACGCCGGGAATTCCTGCTCGAAGCGGAAATCAAACGTGGTCCACCAATCGCTGTTGAACGCGTTACGCGGTGCGATCTGACCCGAGTACTTGTCCAGTCCGGACGAGTTCACGAAATCAAAGAACGCATCGGTGTTGAACGTAGGTGCGAACTGCACCAGCGGATCATCCGGGCCGGTCGGTACGTAAACCAGGTGGCGGTCGCTGATGAAATCACCAAACGTGTCGCCATCGTCATCCGCAAACGCGTAAGAGAACGGGCGTCCCTTGTTGTGCGAACCGAACAGCGTGAAGTTGGTGCGGTTATCGCCCCACCAGTACGCCGAATAGCCGATACGGAAGGTGAAGCGGTGCGGAATGTTGTAGTTCGACTTTGCCAGACCCGGGTTATTCGGGTCACTGACCGCGATGCTGGCGTAGTTCGAGAACGCCACCGAGCTGGTCATCGGGTTCACGTCCTTGGCATTGGTATAGGCATAGCCCAGTGACCAGTCCACACCGTTGTCATACACCTTGGACAGGCTGGCGGCCAGCTGGGTTGATTTGGCATCGCTGCCCTGCACGTTGGTCAGGATGTAGTCGGTGTTGAACCGGCGCGGATCGGTATAAATCGGACGGCCGTCAGGCGCGGTACCGGTTCTTTCAAGCGTGCTGCCGACAATAATCGCTGAATTGTTGGACTTGGTGTAGAGGAAGTCAGCGTTCAGCACGTAACCATCGCCAAAGCTCCAGGTGGAACCCAGGGCGAATTTCCAGGCTTCCGGCAAATCGAAGTCCGGATCCAGGGCATTCACGCCGGAGTTTGGTGACTGCTCGGCAATAAAGTCAAACTGGCATTGCGGAATATCGTAAATCGGGCGGCCGCTGCCGGTCAGTGGAATATCAAACAGCGAGAAATCCACGCCTTCGCCGCAACCCGCTGGCGGGTCGCGTTCGATCAGCGATTCGCGCAACTGGGCGATACGGAAACCGTCGTTGCTGTAGTTGTTGGACAACCACACATTGGGGTTGCCGCCCGAGTACAGGCCGATACCACCACGGATGCTGAGGTCTTCGTTGACTGTCCAGTTAAAGCCGAAGCGCGGCTGGATCAGATCCAGGCCATCCACGTTGGAGGTATTGGAATAACCATTGCGTTGAATGAAGAACGGGTTTTCAGCCGGCCGGTCGCTGCTTTCATACCACTCGTAGCGCAAACCGAAGACCAGCGTCAGGTCACCACCCGCCAGGTACATTTCGTCCTGCAGGTAGGCGGTATTGACCTTGTAACCCCAAATGGCGGCACCGTCATTCGGGTTATTGGTGGGTACGGCGTTACCGTAATAAATGTCATCCGGACGGCCTTCACGGAAGGCTTCAATACACCCATTGGGGTTGCTCGGGTTGCATTCCTCGTCGAAACGATTTTCGGTTTCGGTGTGCTGAATGAACAGGTTGAACACGTCCAGATCTTCGCGCTCGTAACCGAAGGACAGCAAATGGTTCTCCAGTTCGTAGGTGCCAGCCAGCTTGAGGCTCAGGTTGTCGTATTTGAGCTTGTTGGACTGACGGGAATCATCGGTGCCAAGATACACATCAGCGCTGGCGAACTGGCCGTCGCCATCGGCATCATTCCAGGTTTCGATGCGTACTTCACCGAAATCACCGCCCGAACGGGAAATCTGGCGGTTGTCCAATTCAAGATAGGAGGCGCGCACTTCGGTGGAGAATTTGTCATTCCAGTCTGAAAACAGTGCGCCGGTATACGAATTCAGCTCAGCGCCACGCTCGTAATAGTGGTCTGAAAACTCCATCTCGAAATCGTCGCCATCCGCTTCACCCCAGCTGAAACCATCGTTGTAGTTATAGGTGAAAGCCGCGCGGTGATCGTCGTTGATATTCCAGTCGAGCTTGATGGTGTATTTCTCGTCTTCAACCGGAAGGGATTTGACGATCGGGCCAGGCGTGTAGCCATACACATCACGGGCAATGGCGAAAATCTCGTCCAGCTGGGCCTGGGAAACACCGTTTACGACACGGCCGGAGGTAGCTGCGCCCGTCGGAACACGGTCAAACAATTGTGACCCTTCCAGCTTTTCATACGCCAGGAAGAAGAACAGTTTGTCCTTGATGATGGGGCCACCCAAAGACGCGCCATAGCGTTTTTCGGTGTAATCGCCATTGTCGATGGGTTCGCCTTCCAGCTCATCACCTTTCATGGAATCGTTGGTGTAATCGAAGAACAACGTGCCGTGCCATTCATTGGAACCGGACTTGGTAACGGCGTTCACATTACATGCTGTAAAACCACCGTAAAACACATCAAACGGTGCCAGTTCCACTGCGACCTGCTGAATGGAGTCGTAGGCGAAAGGCTGCCGTTCCGTGGGGTAACCATTGCTGTTCAGGCCGAATGAATCGCTCAGCCGAACGCCATCAACCGTCAGGCTGTTGAAACGGGGGTTGGCACCAGCGCACTGTACCGCGCCGCCGGCAAAGGCCGGATCAACGTACAGACGTGGGTCGGCACGAATAATGTCGCGCAGATCGCGGTTGATGTGCGGCATTTCTTCCAGGTCAGCCAGACCAAATACCGAAGCGGGCCCCAGGGCCAGCTGTTCACCCTGAACCTGGGTGGCCGTTACCAGCACTTCTTCCATGCCGGACGCCCCCAGCTGCAACACCATGTCGTAGGTGTCACCCAGCCGCAGACTGATATCGGTAACCGTCTGGTTGGTGTAGTTATCTGATGCAACCACCACGGTGTAAGGACCACCCACACTCAGGCCACGGGCATTAGCCACGCCCGATGCATTGGTCGTCAATGCGGTGGTGCTACCGGTACGGGTATCGGTTACGCGCACACTCTCACCCGCGGCAGGATTGCCGTCCGGGCCATAAAGTGTCACACGTATGGACGATGTGGTTTCCTGGGCCAAAGCCGTGAGCGGCGCAACCAGCAGCAACGCTACAGCCAGGACCGATAACAAATTTCGGATTCTGTTATTCATTAGATATTCGCCTGTTCGTCGATTCGAAGACTTTTGAATTCAGATCAGGGCGCGCAGGCGTGGGAAACAAACTGGACGAGTGTGCCAATGCCAACGTGTTTTCCAAAGAACCCCAACTGCCCTGTCTACTACCATTCAGATCGTATGGTGCGGACATTGTAGCAGGGATTTATTACGAAATCTTAACAAAGTATTTACAGTTGAATGACAGTTCAGTTTGTCTGCCCAAGCTGAAGGTTGGCTACTTCAAAACCTGACGGGTTTCTTCTACCACGGCGGTCGCGGCGGTTGGCGGATTGACGTAAACCACGACAGCACCGGTTGGCAGCCTGCTGCAGGTGCGTCGGCCGGTGACGACGCAGTGGCGCCGGTCCACCACGCGACGAGCCTGATCATCCAGCGTGAAATCGAATGACTGAACCCAGCGATTCTGCTCATCCGACCGGGTTCCCGCCGGAAATTTCCACTTTTTCAATGCCTTGATTGCGGCCCGGTCAAACACCCCGGCCGGAATTGAATCCACTACATCAATATTGGTCACTTCGCCCTCGGCCGTCACCGAAAAACCCACCTGGACAAAGCCTTCGGTGCCCTCGACACGGGCGCGCCAGGGATAGCGCGGCTCGACGCGCGTCAGGGGGCTGAGTTCCTGGGGGCCGTTCTCATCCCCGGGCAGCCTGGATTCAGTCCGTGAATGGCCCGGACCAGGCATGCCTGGATGAGCCGTGACCGCGCCAGCAAATTGCCGGACGGAACTGTCAATCCGCTCTGCTGGCATATCAGCGCTGGCCATGGTGCTGAATGGCCGCGGCGTGACATCTGCCTGCACTGCCGGTGATGCTGGCCCATGGGTCCATTGTGTTGCCACAACAGGCTGCGCCGCAGACATCGACCTGGCACGGGGTTCGGCCGCGGTTAGTTTGCCTCGCGGCCCGGCGGTGTGGTGTGCCGGAACCGGCGGGTTCACGGCCGGCAAGGTCTCAAGTGCAATCACCGGAACGGTATCCGGCAGGGATTTATGCCCCCAGGCAGCACCCAGCCTGTCATCGGGTTGTTGGGTAAAGCCTGCTACACCCGCACCCCATGCGGCACGGGATTGACCCCAGGTTTTCCATTCCACGTCAGACGCCTGTAACAGTGCCGTGGCCGCCACCTGATTAAGCTGGCGGGACAGCACCAGACCCTGTTGTGCGCCCAGCGCCACCATCAAGGCGACCACCGCCATCAGACTGACCTGGGCATAACCCGAGCTGGACCGGGGCAGTTCCGTGTCGATGATGCGTTTGATGCGGCCCAGCAGATTTCCGCCGCTGGCCGTCATCACCGCAGCTGATACGGGGCTGCGCATCACCTCCAGATTGGCCAGCGCCCGGGCATAGGTGGCAGGCTTGCAACAGCGCGCAACCACCAGGTCATCGCAGCAGTTTTCCCGCTCCTGGCGCACGCGGCGTGACATCCAGCGGATGGCAGGATGGTAAAACAGCAGGGTCTCCACCACGATCTGGAGCAAATTCCACAGATAGTCACCGCGCCGGATGTGTCCCAGTTCGTGCGCAATGATCATTTCCAGTTGTTCGGCGGGCAGCCGGACCAGCACCGAAGCAGGCAGCAGGATCACCGGCCGCAGCCAGCCGACCGCCATGGGCACATGCACCGCAGCGGATTTCAGCACGCGCACCACCGGGCGAACCTGCAGCGTGCGCATCAGGCGCTGAACGGCCTGCAGCAATTCATCACCAATGTCTTCATCTGCCCGGCCTACCAGGCGACGGATACCCAGCCAGCCAAGCACCGTGCGCGTGCAACAGCAGGCGACACCGAGCAGCCACAGCAGGACTACCAGCGGCAGCGCGGGCTCAATGCCATCCTGCAACAGCGACCAGGCATCGGGGCTGGTGCCGGCCAGTACCAGGAACGGATTGACCGATTCGGTCTGTTGTTGGGTGGGGAATTGTGCGGCTGTCTCAAAGTAAACGGTGAACGTCACCGCCAGGCAAACCAGGGACAGTAAAAAACCGGACATGCCCGACCAGTAACGCAACTGGGCGCTGTTTTGCCTGGAAAACGCACACACCAGCCAGTAAATGACTGCGATCACGCAGCCCTGCCATAAAAAATGCACCAACATCCAGCCCACTGCACTGATCAGTGCATTGGCCGGAATCAGGTCCATTACTGGCATGGCTCAGTCCTCGTCTATACGCGAAAGCAACTGGCGTATCTGCTCCATCTCCTTGCTGTCCGCCTGCGGCGCGTTACCCAGCGCCTGCAATACCAGGCTGGAGGTGGAGCCGTTAAACAAACGGTCTGCCAGGTCGGAGAGAAACAGTTTCTGCGTCTCGTCTTTGCTCACTGCGGCCTTGTACACGTGGGCACGCTGCGAGTCATCACGGATCACCTGACCTTTCTGGTGCATCACCTGCAACATTTTCAGGGCCGTGGTGTAACCGCTGGCTTCCACCTCATTCAAGGCTTCGTGCACCTCGCGGACGGTGGATGGGCCTTTGTCCCACAGGATGTTCAGGATGTTCAGCTCCGTGCGGGTTGGCTGTGGCATATCCCTGGGTTCAACGCTCATTACAGCTTTACTCCTCAGTATCCGGTCCGGCAAATGTCATTCGTCATGGTTGCGTGGCTCAATACATTCGATTCAAACGGCTGGCAGTACAGCGAATTACATCCCATTGAGCCGGGCCAATGCAGTATATCACGAAGGGCATCGTACTTAAATTGTAAATACAGCGCAATTTTTGCCGTTTCCGCGCCTTCCATTGCAGCATCCGCTTCTATAGAATATGCGCCCTCGCCCACTCGTTCGAGAGGGCTTGATGTCGGGGTGTAGCTCAGCCTGGTAGAGCACTGTCTTCGGGAGGCAGGGGCCGGAGGTTCAAATCCTCTCACCCCGACCAAATCAATGCGCCTTATGGTGGCGCGCCAGATTCAAAGGTCGGAACCCACAGGATTTGAACCGGAGCAGGAGGTTCACCAATTCGCCGGGAGCGAATTGGCACGTCGCCGCGCAGCGGTGACCGCCCTGAAAGGGCATAGGGCACGATGCCCGGTGTAAATCCTCTCACCCCGACCAAATCAATGCGCCTTAATGGTGGCGCGCCAGATTCAAAGGTCGGAACCCGCAGGACTTGAACAGTCGTTTAGTCAAGGGCGCTGTTCCATGTCACAATGGTTGCACCAACCGTTGGCAAGCAACCCGGACCCCCTATGTCAGCCCGCACTACCGACACCGTGCTTGAATACCCGATAGGCAACAGCCCCGAACCCGGACAGTCCATGGAAATCCTGCCTGGGTTGCGCTGGTTGCGCATGCCCCTGCCCTTTATGCTGGGGCATATCAACCTGTGGCTGCTGCGCGGCAAAACCGGCTGGACTATCGTCGACACCGGCTTGTTTACCTCTACCACCCGCAAGCTTTGGCCCGAGGTGTTGGAGCAGCAGCTGAATGGTGATCCGATCACACGCATTCTGGTCACGCACCTGCATCCGGATCACGTGGGCTGTGCCGGCTGGCTGGCAGATCGTTGCCATGCGCCACTTTGGATGAGCCGCCAGGAATACCTGCTGTGCCGTGTACTGGTGGCTGATACGGGAAAACCGGCACCACAGGAAGGCATTGATTTCTACACCGCGGCCGGATTTCCACGCCAGGCCGTGGAACGGTATGAGGAGTCATTCGGCATGTTCGGCAAGGTGGTCTCACCTATGCCGCAATCCTACAACCGGCTGTACGACGGCATGCAATTGCACATAGGCGACCACTGCTGGGAAGTGGTTATGGGCAGCGGCCATTCGCCGGAACACGCCTGCCTTTACTGCGAGGAACTCAACACGCTGATTTCCGGCGACCAGATCCTGCCCACCATCTCGTCCAATGTCAGCGTGTTTCCCACCGAACCCAATGCCAATCCGCTGGATGACTGGCTGCGCTCAATTTCCCGCTTGAAGAAACGGCTGCCCAAAGAGGTGCTGGTCCTGCCCGCCCACGGCCGCCCGTTTCGCGGCGCGCATGAGCGGCTGGACCAGTTACGCCAGGAGCATGAAGACGGTCTTGAACTGCTGCGTCAACTTGGCCGCAAGCCCATCCGTTCACTGGATACATTCAGCAGTCTGTTCAACAGCAAGATCAACGAGGGCAACCTGATCATGGCCGCCGGTGAAGCCATTGCCCACCTGAACTACCTGGTACAGGCAGGAGAAATGGAATCAAATCGTGACGAAAATGGCGTGCGCTGGTACCAGATGAAAGCCTGAATGTGACCGCTGGCCTGCAAGCTGCTGGCCTTACTCCAGGATTTCAGCTGGCAACAATTCGGCCGGCCAGTTCAGTGGCTGGCGGTGTCCTTTTCATCGATGTGCACGTGGCCGCGGTATACCAGGCTGTGAATGATGGTGCCAATGATGACCGCCTCGATCATGGTTACCGCCTGCTCACCCGCGAAATGCAACAGATGCCCGGAAAACTCGAATCCGAGCACCGTGGCGCCTGCCATGCCAAACAGCATGACCCAGGCCATACGGCGGCCGAAGGCAGGCTCCATGATCAGCCACAACATCAGGCCGACGCCAAAGCGGTGCAGTACAATAGCTGTCGCCAGCCCGGAACCCGGCTGCAGTGCACTGCCGGCAAGGCCGGCACCATCCAGCAAAGCATGCAGCAACAGGCCCAGCAAGGCGATAAACAGGCTGGCAAGATGCATGGTCTTGGCTGCTCTGCGCACCACCGTTTCCAGCAACCCGGGCAGAAAATAACCGGCAGCCACCAGCGCCAGCGACCACCAGCCCAGCGGCTCGATGATTTCCGGAAGCAGTAACACCACAACCAGCACCACCAGCGCGATCACGATGCCCCGTTCGATGAGTTGCGCGACCTCGCCCCCGCGGGAAAGCCACAGGTACAGCAAAGGTCCGGCAAACAGGGTAAGAATCGAAATCAGCAACACGGCTTTGGTCCGGCGGTGAAATAAAAGGCAGCGAATACTAGCACACCGTCTGCTCCGAGTTGAGGCTTTAACGCCTTTGGCCGGGCCGGGCATTCGTCCACATAAAATTCCCCCGGCGCGCCGGCGCACACAGAACATGCAGTCTGCCGCTGGCTGTTGCTAAAATAGCGACCTCCTAAGCCCGGGCAGACCGCCATGGACACCTCCGCCATAGATGCGCTGATTGCCGATTATTGCTCCGACCCCCACAGCGAAACGGAGCTGCTCGACTTGCTCGCCGTGGTGGCGGAACGCAACGGCAAGCCGGCTGAGGCCGGGGTGCTGGGCCCCGCCGTCAGGTTTGTATACGGCTACATCGAACAGGTGCCCTACATGCTGAAGGTTGCCTGGACAGCTGCCAAAACGGTTGGGCTGGAAAAAGAGATGCAACAGGTGCTGGACATGGTGAAATCCTATTGGGAACAGGATGATGACATCATTCCGGACCATCTTGGCATGATCGGGCTGCTGGACGACGCCTATTGCTCGTTATGCTCGTTGCAGGCGATGTCGGATTTCTTCCAGATGCAAACCGGCAAATACCTGTTCCCCGATGACCTCACCGCCGCCAACAAGGTCATGCGCAAAATCATTGGTGAGCCCTACTCCACAGAACTGGACCGGCTGGTGATCCGCACCATGCAGGAAATCCAGCTGGTTGAAACGATCAAACGGTTTTCCAGCGCCGACAAGCAGCTGAGCTTTGGTAACCAGAGCACCATCTGGAACCACGGCCCAGCCGGTAATATGGAACTCAGCGCGCTGGCCGGTCTGGGCCTGGTCAAAGAAACACCTGCTGACTGAGCTGGCTGCCCGGCCGGGGCCAAGCCCGCCGTCAGGTGCCAGGCAAGGTGGCGAAGGCATCACGGGTGAGGTTCTCATTGCCAGACGCCGTAATCGCTACATTGTCTTCTATGCGAATGCCGCCATAGGGCCGCAAGCGCTCGATGGCATCCCAGTTGACCACGGCGGCATCCCCGGTGGCTCGCCATTGCTGCAACAGCGCATCAATGAAATACACGCCGGGTTCGATGGTCAGCACATTGCCCACTTCCAGCTGACGGGTCAGGCGCAGAAAAGGATGCCCATCGGGTCGCGGGATCGGTGTGCCGGCGTCATCCACCAGGCCGGCCACGTCATGGGTCTGCAAGCCAATAAAGTGCCCTAATCCATGCGGGTAGAATACGCTGCTCAGCCCGCTATCCAGCGCGTTCTCAGGGGTTTCCCTGATGATGCCCGCATCCGCCAGGATGGCGGCAATGCGCAGGTGGGTATCCAGGTGCAAACGGCGGTAATCCACCCCGGCCAGCGCCGCCGCGGCCAGCTCCTTCTGCATGTTGTCCATGGCCGCCACCAGCTCGCTGAATTCGCCATCAGACGCTGCATAGGTACGCGTGATATCGGATGCATAGGCATGAAAAGTACAACCGGCATCGATCAGGAAGGAACGGTGGGTGGCGGGTGGCTCGCGGTCGCGTTGTTGATAATGAAGTGCCGCGCCGTGCTGATTCAGCGCCACGATGCTGTGATACGGTAATTCCGCATCGCTTTGGCGGCAGGTGGCCAGGTAGGCCTGGTGAATGTCGAACTCGCTTTCACCCGCCGCGAAAGCCTGCGCGGCGGCCCGGTGGGCGGACGCAGCCATGCGGCTGGACTGACGCATGCATTCCAGCTCATAGGCCGTTTTGCGGGTGCGGTGCAATTGCAGGCGGTGCACCAGCCCGGACGGATTGATTTGCGCGGTGCTGAAATGTGCTGCCAGCGCCGGGGCATCACCCAGCGCAGTCCATTGCCTGGTGGCGGTTGGCACAACCTGCTGCCAGGCCTCCGCCGAACTGATGATTTCAATATCAAATGATTCGGCCCACCAGGGCTCAGGATCAGAAGGTGGCAGATGCCAGTAGTCTTCCGGCTGGAAGAACCATAGCCGGGCGCGTTCACCCGGACGCACCAGCAACACGCACTCCGGGTGATGTGTCAGTGGCAGCCAGGCCAGGAAATGCGGGTTGGGCCTGAAAGCATACTCATAGTCGTCCTGGAAACTGATCAATGGCGTGCCGGAATGCACCAGCACACCTTCGCTGTTTTCGGCCAGCATGGCCTGCTCCCAACGCTGTTGCATTTCCTTGACGTGGGCGCCATACAGAGTCTTGAACATGCGGTCTTCCTCCAGGATTGACTTGGTTCCGGTGTGGCTATTCTTGGTAGAATAGCCGGTTTTCGGGCATGGGTTTACCGCTAATCAGCTACCGCGTGACGTAAGCGGCACCGAACTCTAAACTCAGGCCAACAGATCTGGCCAACAGATCAGGCCAACAGATCAGGCCGACAGATCAGGCAAACGGGACAGCACATTGACGATTTTGCTCTACAACACACTGCACCGCGAAAAGCAGGCGTTTGAACCGATCAATCCGCAGCGGGTCACGCTGTATGTTTGCGGGCCGACGGTTTACAACTATGCCCATATCGGCAATGCCCGGCCAGCGGTGGTTTTTGACCTGCTGCGGCGGGTATTGCGCCTGCATTATCCGGAAGTGGTGTATGCACGCAACATCACCGATGTGGATGACAAGATCAATGCATCGGCCGCCGAGCAAGGGGTGCCGATCAGCGAGGTTTCCGCCCGCTATACCCGCGCCTACCTGGAAGACATGGGCAGCCTGGGCGTAGAGCCGCCCACGCTGGCCCCTCACGCCACCGAGCACATCGACCAGATGATCAGCATGATCGAGCGCCTGATCGAGGCTGGTCACGCGTATGCGGCCGAGGGGCACGTGCTGTTCAATATCGAATCCTACGCACAATATGGCGGCCTTTCGCGGCGTGACATGCGGGAAATGGTGGCCGGCGCGCGCGTGGAAGTGGCACCGTATAAAAAGCACCCGGGTGATTTCGTGTTGTGGAAGCCGTCTACTGATCCGCAGCCGGGTTGGGACAGCCCCTGGGGCTGGGGCCGGCCAGGCTGGCATCTGGAATGCTCCGCCATGGCGGAAACCCACCTGGGGGAAACCATCGACATTCATGGCGGCGGCCAGGACCTGATCTTTCCGCATCATGAAAATGAAATCGCCCAGAGTGTCTGCTCGCACGGCGGCAAACCGTTTGCCCGGTTCTGGATGCATAACGGCTTTGTCACCATGGACAAGCGCAAAATGTCCAAATCCGAAGGCAATACCTTCCTGGTGCATGATTTGCTTGAACACTGGCCAGGTGAAGTGATGCGTTACCTGCTGCTCACGGCGCATTATCGCCAGCCACTGGATTGGTCTGAACACGAATTGCAGCGGGCGCGGCGCACCCTCGACCGCTTGTATGGCGTGCTGCGCACGGCGGCGGATACGCATGGGCCGTTCAGCCCGGCAGAGCGCCCTTCCGAGGCCTTCCTGGAAACCTTGCGTGATGACCTCAACACGCCACTGGCGCTGGCAGAGTTCAACCGGCTGGCACGCGAACTGGCCCGGGCGGAACAACGCGAGCAGGCGCAGCAACTGGCGGCCGAATTGCTGGCCAATGCCCGCTTGATTGGCCTGCTGCAGCAAAGCCCGGAAGCCTGGTTTGGCACCCAGTCAGCCGATCCGGACGCGGCTGCGATTGAGGACCTTATAGAACAACGCAATGCGGCCCGCGCGGCACGTGATTTTGCCACCGCCGACCGCCTGCGTGACGAACTCACCGCCATGGGCGTACTGTTGGAAGACGGCGACGGCACGACCCGCTGGCGCCGGCAGGAAAACTGAGGGCCGGTGTGATGTCCGGGAAGACCATGAACACAGTCAATGACAAGTCCGGTGTGCAGCACCGCCAGCCACATGATCCGGTTGCGGTGCAGGACGAGATCATTGCGTCGTTCAGCCTGTTCAGTGAATGGCTGGACCGTTACCAGTACCTGATTGATCTGGGAAAAAAACTGCCGCCATTGGCCGAGGATGAAAAAACCGACGATCGCTTGCTGCCGGGCTGCCAATCGCGGGTCTGGCTGTATCTCGAAGGTGACAAGGACCAGGTCAGCATCCGTGCCAACAGTGATGCCGCGATCGTCTCCGGGCTGATTGCCCTGCTGATCCAGGTGTATTCGGGCTGCACGGCCCGGCAGATCATCGACACACCGCCCCACTTTATCGAAGTCATCGGCCTAAGTGAGCACCTGTCGGTAACCCGGGCCAATGGGCTGCATGCCATGCTTAACGCGATCCAGCAGCATGCGGTGCAGTTAACGCAAGACTGAATACCATGGCCAGGCGGCCAGCCAATTAGCGGCCGCACCCTTGCCGGACGCATAAAAAAAGCCCCGCATCAAGCGGGGCTTTTTCGTTTACGGGTGTAAACCGTGCTTAACGATCCATTACGATCAGCTCAACCCGGCGGTTAGCCTGGCGGCCTTCGGCAGTGTCGTTGGTTGCAACCGGCTGACCTTCACCGTAGCCACGCGCCGTCAGGCGGCTGGCAGTGATGCCCTGGCTGGTGAGGTAGTCTTTAACCGCATTGGCACGGCGCTCGGACAGACCCTGGTTGTAACTGTCGGTACCGACGCTGTCGGTGTGACCCGCTACTTCAACCACCACGCGTTCCTGCGTTTTCAGCAGGGCGGCCGCGTCATTCAGAATCACGATGGCTTCCGGACGCAGGGTGGATTTGTCAAAGTCGAAGTGCACGCCTTCCAGCGAGATAACGGCTTCTACTTCACAGCCATCCAGGTCAACCACTGCACCAGGCCGCGTGTTCGGGCACTTGTCGCGCTCGTTGGGCACGCCGTCACCATCCAGGTCCGGATTCGGTGGCGGTGGCGGTGGCGGTGGCGGCGGTGGTGGTGCCGGAGGCGGCTCATCCACGCCACCAAAGTCATAACTCAAGCCGATGCTGTAGAAAAAGTCCTGGAAATGACCGCGTGGAGCCAGGCTGGCGCCATCGCCGTCCTGCCGCCACATGACCTGGCCACGTACCGACCAGTGCTTGGCCAATTGGCCCTGCAGGCCAAGTGCCAGGCTGATGGCGGTAGCATCACCGGTATCCAGCACGCTGCGGTGCTTGGTGCGGCCCAGGCCGGCGCCAACAAACGGCCGGAACGCGCTGTCACCGAAATGGTAACGGCCCATCAGGCCCCAGGTGGATAATTTCCATTTATCGTAGGTGGCACCCGGTACAACGGTGTCGTACAGGGTGTATTTGCCTTCAAATTCGTCGTATTCGAAATCCAGGCTGAAATTGTCGCTCAAGTACTTACCGAACCCGAGGGAATTCCAAACATCGCCATCACGTGTGTCGCGTGCGGAATCCAGGCTGGCGCCACCAATCTGGTACGTAACGTGCCAGGGTTGATCGCCGTCGGCCAAGAGTGAACTACTGCCCAGCGCCAGGGTGGCCGCTGTCAGAGCAATTATTGATTTAGTGATTTTCACGCAACGCTCCTCCTTACCTTTGTAAGCATTACTGTCAGAAAGCCGCTCACCCCGTGGCAAGCTCAGCGTTTCCTCTGCGTATCATACGCAAGTTAAGCGGGATTGTTAACAAAACATTAAGAAAACCCGAAAAAAAATTGATGTATCTCAGGTTTACCCTATTGAATCAAACACCCTGCGGAAAATTGTCTTAACCTGAATCAGCGGCTTTCGCCCAACTGCCGCTGGCGTAATTCCCAGCGTTCCTGCGCATCCAGGCACAAGGTGGCAATGGGGCGTGCTTCCAGCCGGTCCAGGCCAATTTCTTCGCCGGTCTCATCACAATAACCGTATTCGCCTTCTTCAATGCGGTTCAGAGCCTTGTCAATCTTGTTGATCAGCTTGCGATACCGGTCGCGGGTGCGCAACTCCAGGCTGTTTTCCGTTTCGCGCGTGGCGCGTTCGGCTTCATCACCCACATCCCTGACTTCGTGTTGCAGATTGCTGATGGTTTCACGGGATTCTTCCACCAGTTCCTCGCGCCAGTTGACCAGCTTCTGGCGGAAATACTCCAGATGTTCCGGGCACATGTAGGGCTGTTTCTTGGTAGGTTTGAAGTTCTTCTTCAATTTCACACGGGTAGTGGTCATCGTGTTAGTCTACTCCTAGGCATGCAAAAAACTGAAAACACCTTATACACTTGATTTTTCAGTTTTTTTTAACTTTCCGGGGGTTTCCCCCGAAAAAGAAATTGCAGTGTTATATACGAACTCGCGCCCCACAGCAAGTATTAACCCGATTATTCGCTCCCACGGCCCGGCGAGGGCGCTTCGTGGCTAGGTTTTTACTGCTGCTGATACGCGGCTATCAACTGCTGCTGAGCCCGTTTCTGGGCAATCAGTGCCGCTTCACTCCCAGCTGCTCGAGTTATTCGATGGAGGCCATCCGCAAGCACGGTTCCTTGCGTGGCAGCTGGCTGGCGGTGAAACGGATCGCGCGATGCCAGCCATTTTGCGAGGGTGGTTATGACCCTGTACCCTGAGCCCGGGGCGGATCGCCGCCGCCCTGCCCCGCTGGCACATACCTGGCGAATCAAGCAGCCGTGCGAGCCGGCGCACCCAACAAGACCTGAAAAACTACCCAGCCATTACAGAGTGTAAAAAACCCATGTCCCAAGCCCTTTTGATCAAACACGCACAACTGGTAAACGAAGGCGAAATCCGCAGCGGAGACCTGCTGGTCCGCAATGGCCGTATCGAGCGATGTGGTGGTGACATCACCGCCAAAGGCGACGAACACATCATTGAAGCCAATGACCGGCTGGTGCTGCCTGGAATGATTGATGACCAGGTGCATTTCCGTGAGCCCGGACTGACCCACAAGGGCGATATCGGGTCCGAGTCACGGGCCGCGGTGGCCGGCGGCATCACCAGCTTTATGGAAATGCCCAATACCTCGCCGCCTACGGTGACCCTGGATGCACTGGAGGCAAAATACGCCGGCGCCGCGCGCACTGCTTTCGCCAACTACGGGTTTTACCTGGGAGCCACCAATGACAACCTGGATGTGCTCCGTTCACTGGATCCCCGCGCGGCTGCCGGCGTCAAGGTATTCATGGGCTCATCCACCGGTAATATGCTGGTCGACAACGAACAAACCCTGGCGGGTATATTTCGCGATTCACCGGTCATCATCACCACCCACTGTGAGTCCACTCCGCGCATCGCGCGCAACCTCGAACGCGCCATCGAAAAATACGGCCGCGACATACCCATCAGCGAACACCCGAATATCCGTGACGTTGAGGCCTGCTACCAGTCGTCCAGCATGGCGGTGGAGCTGGCACGCGAACATGGTGCCCAACTCCATGTGCTGCACCTCACCACGGCAAAGGAAATGGAACTGTTCGAGGCCGGCCCCATGGCGGGCAAATCCATCACCGCCGAAATCTGTGTACATCACCTGCAATTTTGCAGCGATGACTATGCCCGTTTGGGTAACCGCATCAAGTGCAATCCCGCGATCAAGTCTGCGGCTGACCGCGATGCGCTGCGTGCAGCCCTCAAAAGCGGCAGACTCGACATCATCGCAACCGACCATGCGCCGCACACCCGCGAGGAAAAGGCCAGCGAGGATTACCTCAAAGCGCCCGCCGGCCTGCCGCTGGTGCAGGACGCCTTGCTCAGCGTCATGGAGTTGTACCACCAGGGCCTGCTCAGCCTGCCGGAAGTAGTATTGCGTACCGCCCACAACCCGGCGCTGCGCTTCGCCGTGAAAGAGCGTGGCTTTCTGCGCGAGGGTTACCATGCCGATCTGGTCATACTGGATCCGAAGCAGACCACCACGGTCACCGCCGACAAGGTATTGTCACGCTGTGGCTGGAGCCCGTTTGAAGGCCAGACCTTTAGAACGCGGCTGGATTGCACAGTGATCAACGGGGCTATCGCCTGGCAGGACGGGCAGTTGGTGGAACATGGTGCCGCGCAGCGGTTGCAGTTTGACCGCCCGCCACGCGCTTAACAGCGGGCGGCTTTTCGAGTACTCTGCGCCATGATTTCTGCCGGCCCCGCCGCGGTGCACAAGCCGCGTCTGGCGACAGAATCGGGTGGCTTTACAGTCCGGCTCTGGCGAGCCAGGCCGGCCGATCGATTTCAACCATACAGGAACTAAACCATGGGATTTCTCGCAGGAAAACGTGCGCTGATCGTCGGGGTGGCCAGCCCGAGGTCCATCGCCTGGGGTATCGCCGAAGCGATGCACGAACAAGGCGCCGAACTGGCTTATACCTACCAGAATGAAAAGCTGCTTTCACGCGTGGAAAAAATCGCTGAAGCCACTGGTTCCAATATTGTCATACCCTGTGACGTAGCCACCGACAGTGATATTGAAAACACCTTTACCGAGCTGAAAAAACACTGGGATTATTACGACATACTGGTGCATTCGGTGGGTTTCGCGCCGCGCGACCAACTGGAAGGTGATTACATGGACGTGGTCACTCGCGAAGGATTCCAGATCGCGCATGACATCAGTTCCTACAGCTTTGCCGCATTGGCCAAGGCCGGTTTACCCATGATGCAGGGGCGTGATGCCTCCATGCTGACATTGACCTATATGGGATCGGTCCGTGCCATGCCCAGTTACAATGTTATGGGGCTGGCCAAGGCCAGCCTTGAGGCCAATATGCGTTACATGGCACAAAGCCTGGGGCCCAAAGGCATACGGGTCAATGCCATTTCCGCCGGCCCGATCAAAACCCTGGCCGCCGCCGGTATTTCCCAATTCCGCAAGATGATGACCCACGTGGAAGGCACGGCGCCGTTGCGGCGCAGCATCACGCCAAAGGAAGTGGGCAACGTGGCCGCGTTCCTGTGCTCAGACCTGGCCTCGGGCGTTACCGGTGAATGCACCTATGTGGATGCAGGTTACAACATCCTCGGCATGGCTGAACTGGCGGCAGAATAAACAAGGGGCCCAACGGGCCCCTGTCAAATCACCAAAAACCGGCTGTGCTTACAGCCGGTCTTCAAACACTTCGATTTCTGATTGTTCGCGCAGCATGCGCAGGAAGCCCAGCGTTTCGGTATTGGCTGCGGCATTGGATATGCGCCGGCGGTAGTTTTGTTGCTGGAACTGTTCTTCTTCAGACAGCACGCCGTCGGTCACGCTTTCCAGTTGCACCACGGCATAACCATCCGGCAGGGTAACCAGTTCATGGCGCACTGCATCCGTCTCCGGCCGCGGCAGCAGGAAGACTTCTGTCAACAGGGCACGGGGCACTTCCGGGCTGTTACGCCGCGCATTTTCAGACACCACCAGCTCCAGGGCGTCACCTTCGGCCAGGCTGCTGATGTCAGCGCCTTCATTCAACTGCGCCAGTAATGCCTCCGCCCGTGCCTTGGCCTGCTGCAGTGCCTGATCGCGGCGAATGCTGGCAATCACCTCGTCGCGCACCTGGTCCAGTGGCATCACCGCCTCAGGCATGTATTCCTTGACCCGCAGCATGACCAGGTGGTTTTCACCCAGGTCAACCGGGTCACTGACCACGCCCTGCTGCAATACCAGTTCGGAAAATGCGGCGCTTACCACGTCCGGGTTCGACGCGATACCGTCCCCGCCTTCGCGACCAAACGGGCCGGCTTCATGCACCGGCAGACCCAATACTTCGCCGGCCGTGTTCAGGGTGGTCGGATCTTCGTAAACCAGGTCTACCAGGCGGTCCGCCTGTTCGAGGAATTTACGTTCCTGCACTTCAGCTGTGTACTCTTCCAGCAACACCTCGCGGGCCTGCTCAAACGTCATGCCTTCAGCCGGGCGAATGTCGCGTAACTGGATGACGTGCCAGCCAAAACCGGTTTGCACCGGGGCGGAAATGGGCTGGTCCAGCGTCAATGCGTACAGGCCATCCTCAAAGGCATTGACCATAAAGCCCGGTTCTACCCAGTCGAGGTCACCACCGATGGCCGCGGAACCGGCGTCCTGGGAATGCTCCCGCGCCAGTTCGGCGAAATCTGCGCCGTCCCGCGCCTGGTCAGACAATGCCTGCGCCTGCTGCCTGGCGGTTTCAATTTCCACTTCACTTGCCTGTGGGTCCACCTGGATCAGGATATGCGAAGCCAGGCGGGCTTCAGGCGTGATGAAACGTGACTGCTGGGCCTCAAAACGGCTGCGCAGTTCGTCTTCATCTGGCGCGGTGTCCTGCGCCATGGTGGACGCGTCCAGCTCGACATACTCGATGATGACCCGCTCTTCTGAACGGAAATCCTCGGGATGATCGTCATACCAGGCCTGGATGGCTGCATCGTCGATGGCCTCACCACTTTCCCCGGCGCTGGCAGCCTGAGTTGCGTCATCGTCATCGGCATCGGCGCTGGCCGGGACCGCTTCAGCAGCTGGCTCGGTCGCCTCGGTATCGGCTTCTTCAGCGGTTTCGGCCTCGGTGCCACCTACGGCCTCTTCGGGGCCCTCGGCGGGTACCTGAGCGCTCACAACGATGGCCTTGAAGGCGCGTTGCTGATCCTGCAGGCGGACGAACTCACGTAACTCCAGGTCAGTGGCAATGGCGCTGCTGGCGATGGTCTCCGGGTACTGGTCCAGCACCATCTGGGCGCGCATTTCATTTTCAAAAATCTGCGGGTTACTGCCCTGGGCGGTCAGGCGGGCGGTATATACATCGGTATTGAATTCACCATCAACCTGGAATACGGAAATCTCCCGGATGGCCTGCGCCAGGCTCTCATCATCCACCGACAAACCGGTTTCCAGCGACACCTGGCTGAGCAGTTCACGATCGATCAGGGAATCCAGAAACTGGCGGCGGACAATGGGCTGATCAAACTGTTCGGGATCAAAATTCGCGCCCAGTAACGACTGCATGCGGCGGCGGTAATTCTGAAAGCTTTGGGTGAATTCTGCCGTGGTGATGTCTACATCGTTCACTCTGGCAACGCTGTTCACCGAATCGGAAGTGAAGTAAGAATTCACTCCCACAAACGCAAAAGGAATGATCAGGATGCCGAAAATAAACACGGCAATGATGCCTGTCAGTCGTTCACGGATCGCTTGAAGAACCATAAGCGCAGTCGTTCCCTTATTGTTGACACACCGGACGGACCGGTGTTGTGAATGTGGATAATGAAAAGGGCGCCTTGCCGGCGCCCTTCTCGTTTAAATGGCGGAGTGGACGGGACTCGAACCCGCGACCCCCGGCGTGACAGGCCGGTATTCTAACCAGCTGAACTACCACTCCACGATTCATGGTGGGTGCTGACGGGCTCGAACCGCCGACCCTCGCCTTGTAAGGGCGATGCTCTCCCAGCTGAGCTAAGCACCCGTGCTGAAGGCGCGCTAGTTTACGGCATCTTTAAGAGCTTTACCAGCCTTAAATGCAGGGTTTTTCGAAGCCTTGATTTTGATGGTTTCACCGGTGCGCGGATTGCGGCCGGTGCGGGCTGCACGCTTTCTTACAGAGAATGTGCCAAAGCCTACCAGGGAGACCGTGTCATTTTTTTTCAGCGCTTTGGTGATGCTCTTGACCAGCGCATCCACGGCACGACCGGCGTCTGCTTTGCTCAGATTGGCAGAGTCGGCAACTGCGTCAATAAGTTCAGATTTATTCATTCTAGCACTCCGTTTTTAATCAGTAGTCTATGTGAAATTGAGGCTTGCGCAGGCTACCGACATCCAGACCCTGCCGGCTGATTCTATTCGTTGCGAAAGTAGCGGAAACTCCCGGAAAACCTTGTCTATCAAGGCCTGCAAGCCGTGTGTGAATACTAATACGGCAATGAAGATGGCGCAACACAATTCCCGGTCAATCAGAAAGTGTTTACTGAACTAAATCGGCCAAGCTGCTCATTGTGTGAGAAAAGCCAAAATTCAACTGCTCATACGGAGCACAGATACAGGGCAAAAACGGGCGGAAAAAACCCGCCCGTTTAGCCGAATCACCGATCGTTCAGTGCGTCAGAATCGCTTTTTCGCCTTCCTTGTGTGCGACTTTTTCTGACTCGATTTTCGCCGGCAACGGTTCCGGCAAGCGGGTCAATGCGTATTCAAGCACCTGGTCGATAGTACTGACCGGGTGGATTTCGAGTTTCTTCAGAATCACCTTGGGAATTTCAGCCAGATCCTTTTCGTTTTCTTCCGGGATCAGGATGGTTTTCATGCCGCCCCGGTGCGCTGCCAGCAACTTTTCCTTCAGGCCCCCGATCGGCAGGACCTTGCCACGCAGTGTGATCTCACCCGTCATGGCGACATCAGCCCGCACCGGTATACGGCTCAGGGCGGACACCAGCGCGGTGCACATGGCGATGCCGGCAGACGGGCCATCTTTGGGCGTAGCACCCTCTGGAACGTGCACATGGGCGTCGTACTGCTGATAGAAGCCCGGGTCTATACCCAGCCGCTCCGCACGGCTGCGCACCACCGTCATGGCCGCCTGGATGGACTCCTGCATAACCTCGCCGAGTTGGCCGGTTTGAGTCAAACGGCCCTTGCCCGGCATCAGTGTGGCTTCGATGCGCAACAACTCACCGCCCACTTCGGTCCAGGCCAAACCGGTAACCTGACCGATTTCGTTGTTCTCTTCCACCACCCCATAGCGAAAGCGGCGCACGCCCAGGAAGGATTCAAGGTTACGCGTGGTAACAGTAATCTTGTCGCGGCCTTTTTCCAGAGCCAGCCGCTTCACGGATTTGCGGCAGATCTTGGCGATCTCACGCTCCAGGTTACGTACCCCCGATTCACGGGTGTAGTAGCGGATGATGTCCAGCAAAACCGGCTCGCTGATGCTGATCTCGGCATCTTTCAGGCCGTGCTGATCCATCTGCTTGGGCAACAGATAGCGCTTGGCAATATTCTGCTTTTCTTCCTCGGTATAACCCGGGATGCGAATGACTTCCATGCGGTCAAGCAATGGCCCCGGAATATTCAGCGAATTGGCCGTGGCGACGAACATCACTTCGGACAAATCGAAATCCACTTCGAGGTAATGGTCATTGAAGGTGTGGTTCTGCTCCGGATCCAGTACCTCCAGCAAAGCCGATGATGGATCACCGCGGAAATCCATCGACATCTTGTCCAGCTCATCCAGCATAAACAGCGGATTACGCGTGCCGACCTTGGCCATGTTCTGCAACACCCGTCCCGGCATGGAGCCGATATAGGTGCGCCGGTGGCCGCGGATCTCGGCTTCATCGCGCACGCCGCCCAGCGACATGCGTACAAACTTGCGTCCGGTGGCACGCGCGATGGAGCGGCCCAGGCTGGTTTTACCCACGCCCGGTGGCCCCACCAGGCACAGAATCGGCCCTTTCATCTGGCGCACGCGCTGCTGCACCGCCAGGTATTCCAGGATGCGTTCCTTCACCTTTTCCAGACCGTAGTGATCCGCTTCCAGGATGCCTTCCGCCTCGTCCAGTTTTTTGCGGATGCGGCTGCGCTTTTTCCACGGAACATTCAGCATCCAATCAATGTAGTTGCGCACCACCGTGGCTTCGGCTGACATCGGCGACATCATTTTGAGCTTGTTCAGTTCGGAGGTGGCTTTCTTTTCCGCCTCCTCACCCATGCCCGATTCGTCGATGCGCCGCGCCAGGTCTTCAAGATCATTGGGTGCATCATCCATATCACCGAGTTCTTTCTGAATGGCCTTCATCTGCTCATTCAGGTAGTACTCGCGCTGGCTTTTCTCCATCTGGGTCTTGACCCGGCCACGAATGCGTTTTTCCAGCTGCAGCACATCGATCTCGCCCTCAACCAGGGCCATCAGGTGCTCCATGCGGCGGCGCGCATTACCCATTTCCAGCAACACCTGTTTTTCTTCCAGGCGGATGGCCAGATGGGCTGCCACAGTGTCAGCCAGGCGGCTGGGGTCTTCGATACCGGCCAGCGTGGTCAGCAGCTCCGGCGGGATCTTGCGGTTCAGCTTGACGTATTGCTCGAACAGGGAGACCAGCGAGCGCATGGTGACTTCCAGTTCTTTTTCGGTAGCCTCGTCGTCCAGCGGGATCATTTCCCAGTGGGCTTCGAAATAACCGTTGTCAGATTGATACTTGTTGATGCGCACCCGCTCGCCGCCTTCCACCAGCACCTTGGTGGTGCCATCGGGAAGCTTCAGTAATTGCAGCACCGTGGCCAGCGTACCCACTTCAAACAGGTCGGACTCTTCCGGGTCGTCCACATCCGCGCTGCGCTGGGTGACCAGCACGATGCGTTTGTCGACATCCATGGCCTTGTCCAGTGCCAGGATGGAACGCTCGCGGCCGACGAACAGTGGAATAACCATGTAGGGGTAAACCACTACGTCCCGCAGCGACAAGACCGGGGTGGGCTGCTGCGCCAGGGGCAATTTGGACGGGCTAGTTTTGGTGTCTGACATTACTTTCCTCTCCGGCAGTCAACCACAAACGCGAGATGCGCCCACGATAGGTGCCTGTCTTTGATAGTAGACCACAACCGGGTAATTGGCCCGGGTAATCAGGTTAACGCAAATATTGATGCGCCAGCAGGAATTTCAAGAGAGACGTGGTTCAGCCGAACCCGGCAGCTGCACAATGATGCACCGGGTATTGCGCTTAACCGACCTGAAACAGGCACTGCACAGCCGGTGGGCTGGCAGACAGGAAACGTGCTTCAGTCCCCGCCGCGCGCCGCTTGCGGAGTATTTTCGTACAGGATGTACGGCTCGGCGTCACCATCGATGACGGTCTCGTCAACCACCACCTTGGAAACATTTTCCAGCGACGGCAAATCATACATGCTGTTGAGCAGCACCCCTTCCAGGATGGTGCGCAGGCCGCGAGCACCGGTTTTACGCAGCATGGCCTTGCGGGCGATGGCCAGTAAGGCGTCGTCGCGAATTTCCAGCTCGGCACCTTCCATATCGAACAGTTGCCTGTACTGTTTTACCAACGCGTTCTTGGGCTCCACCAGAATGCGGATCAGAGCCTCTTCATCCAGTTCACCCAGCGTGGCCACTACCGGCAAACGCCCGACAAACTCGGGGATCAAGCCATATTTCACCAGGTCTTCCGGTTCCACATCCAGCAACAATTCACCAATGTTGTCGATTTTCTCACGGTTTTTCACCTGGGCTGAGAAACCGATACCGGCTGAACTGGAGCGTGCCTGGATAACTTTTTCCAGACCGGCAAACGCACCGCCACAGATAAACAGGATCTGACTGGTATCCACCTGCAGGAATTCCTGCTGCGGGTGCTTGCGGCCGCCCTGTGGCGGAACCGAGGCTATGGTGCCTTCAATAAGTTTGAGCAAAGCCTGTTGCACGCCTTCACCGGATACGTCGCGGGTGATGGAGGGGTTTTCTGCTTTGCGTGAAACCTTGTCGATTTCGTCAATGTAGACAATGCCGGTTTGCGCCTTGTCGACATCGTAATCGCATTTCTGCAACAGTTTCTGGATGATGTTTTCAACGTCTTCACCCACGTACCCCGCTTCGGTCAGCGTGGTGGCGTCGGCAATGGTAAACGGCACATTCAGCATGCGCGCCAGCGTTTCAGCCAGCAGGGTTTTACCGGAACCGGTGGGGCCGATCAGCAGTATGTTGCTTTTGCTCAGCTCGACCTCGTTGTCACGCTGACGGGTTTCCAGCCGCTTGTAATGGTTGTATACCGCCACGGAAAGCACTTTTTTGGCGTGCTCCTGGCCAATGACGAATTCATCCAGGAAGGCGTGAATCTTGTGCGGGTTGGGCAGCTTCTCCGGATCGGAAACCCCGCTTTCTTCCAGCTCCTCACGGATGATGTCGTTGCACAGCTCCACGCACTCGTCGCAGATGTACACACTGGGCCCGGCAATGAGTTTTCTCACCTCATGCTGGCTCTTGCCACAGAATGAGCAATACAAAATCTTGCCGTCGGAGCCTTTGCGTTCTTGGTCGGTCATTGTCGGAAGTTGTTAATCTCTCGCCAGTTTGAATACTATCGCCGTGATAATATTACTTTTTTTGCTTCTCTGCGTCGACTGTTCTGCCACTTAATATCTTGTCGACCAGGCCATATTCCAAGGCCTGCTGCGCACCCATGAAGTTATCCCGCTCGGTATCGTGAGCGATGGTCTCGATGGACTGGCCGGTATGCCGTGCCAGGATTTCGTTCAGCTGACCACGGGTTTTCAGGATTTCGCGCGCGTGGATGTCGATATCCGTGGCCTGGCCCTGGTAGCCGCCCAGCGGCTGATGGATCATCACACGGGAATGGGGCAGGCAAAAGCGTTTGTTCTCGGCGCCGGCCGCCAGCAGCAAGGCTCCCATGCTGGCCGCCTGGCCGATACACATGGTGCTGACATCGCAGCGGATAAACTGCATGGTGTCGTAAATCGCCATGCCGGAGGTGACCACACCGCCGGGGCTGTTGATATAAATGTTGATGTCCGTGTCCGGGTTTTCCGACTCCAGGAACAACAATTGGGCCACCACCAGGTTGGCCATGTGGTCTTCGATCTGACCGACGATAAAAATCAGACGTTCCTTGAGCAAACGTGAATAAATATCGTAAGCACGTTCGCCCCGAGAAGTCTGCTCGACCACCATGGGTACCAGGTTCAATGCGGTTGTGTCCATATGTCCTTGTTTATCCATTCCCACCGGGAATTGCCTCCGTGCCAGGTCCAGGTGCGCCGCGCCTTAACGCCCGGCGCTGACGGCAGCGGAAATAACTTCCTGGAATTTCATTTCATTGTCCGACACTTTAGCGTGTTCCAGCACCCAGTCAACAACTTGCTCTTCCAGTACGGAGTTCTCAACCTGTGCCACAAGTTGCTGATTACCATAATAGAGCTGGATGACTTCGTTCGGATCCTCGTACGTCTGTGCGATGGTTTCGATGGCGGAGCGAACCTTGGCGGGGTCAACCCGCATGGCGTTCTGCCGTGCCAGCTCACCCATCAACAAGCCACCCCGCACCCGGTTTGCCGCAAGCTCCATATAGGCTTCAGACTCTTCAGCGGAAGCTTCGCGACCCTGCTGTGACGCTGCGCGGGATGCCAGGCTGGCAGCTTCCTGCCTGACAATGCTTTGCGGTATTTCCAGGTCTGGCATGGAGTTGACCAGCGCATCGATAATGCGCACTTTCAAAATTGACGTTGTGGCCTGATTCAGTTCGCGTTCCAGATTGGCGCGAATTTCCGCACGCAAAGACTCTTCGGTACCGTCTTCGACTCCGAAACTGCGAATAAATTCCTCATTCACTTCGGGCATGCTGGATTCGGCAACGCCGGTGACTTTCAGTTCCACCCGTGCGGTCTTTCCGGCCAGCCCCTGCTCGCGAAAATTGTCCGGAAAGGTCAGCTCCACTTCCGACTCATCACCGGTTTTCATGGTGCTGACGGCAGATTCCAGGCTGGCAAAATCCGTGTCGCCCATAATGATGCCCAGGCGCTGGTGACCCTGCTCTGGCACCCTGCCCTCATCGGTATGGCCTACATATTCAAACAATACCTGGTCGCCGGCCTGGGGGGTGCGCTCAACCTGATCCCAGCTTTTGCGCTGCTCACGCAGAGTATTGAGCATTTCGTCAATATCTTCTTCAGAAACTTCGGCCTGCGGTTTCTCAATCTCCAGCGACGCCACGTCCACCTTGTCGATTTCCGGATACACTTCGACCAGTGCGGAAAACTTGAGATCGCCCCGGGTGACATCTTCCGGTGCCTCGGCAACCCGCGGCGTGGAAGCCAGGCGTAACTGCTGATCGCGTATGGCCTGCTGCAAACTGCTTTGCATGGTTTCGTTGGCCACCTCCAAACGCACCTGCTTGCCATAACGCTGACGTACAACGCTAAGCGGCACGCGGCCCGGGCGGAAACCCTTGATTTTCACCTGCTTGGTCATTTCCTGCAGGCGGGAGTCTACTTTTTGCTGAATCTCAGCTTCGGGGATTTCAACGGTTACGCGCCGTTCCAATCCACCAGTGTTTTCTACGGAAACTTGCATCTGCTTACCCGGTTTGATGATTATCGAAAATTCAGGGAGCCCTGGAAGTGACGGTGGTGCGAAAGGGGAGACTCGAACTCCCACGGGTTGCCCCACTGGAACCTAAATCCAGCGCGTCTACCAATTCCGCCACTTTCGCAGTACTCGAGAGACTTGATTGCTGCGGTTC
>JBFIHZ010000004.1:0-43063 GCA_041601535.1 Lysobacterales bacterium
CATGGCCGTGGCGCTGGAAAATGAGAATGTGCAACGCCACGTGGAAGACAAAACCGTGCGCAAGATCATTCACGTGCCCGATCGTCTGCTCAATATTGTAGTAGGCTGAGCCCATGATGAGACGCGTGCAACACAGTCACGGACAGGCGGCGCAGCGTGCCGTGCGCGGCTTGCTGCTGGCGCTGGCCTGCTGCCTGCTCAGTGCCTGCGGCTTCCAGTTGCGTGAAACAGCGCAGCTGCCGGCTGAAATGGCGTTGACGCAGATGATCATCGACGATGAATACAGCGTGCTGGCGCGCCGCGTGCGTGTGTTGCTAGAGCAGGCCGGCGTGCAGTTCGTAACTGCTGACCAGGCTACGGCCATTCTTGAAGTGCCGGTCAACAACGTGGTCACCGAGGTGCTGACCATTGGTGACAACGCCCGGGTGCGGGAATACCGTGTCAGCCATACCATCCAGTTCCGCCTGCTGGATGCCAGCGGCGCCACGCTGATTCCGTTGCAAACCATCCGGCAATCGCGCGAAATCAGTTTCGATGAGCAGCAGATCCTGGCGGTTTCACGTGAGCAGGAATACGTGAAGCAGGACCTGGCCAACACCATTTCGCGCCTGCTGGTTTCGCGCCTGGAAGTGGTGGGCAAACAGTCTTGACCGCGCACCATGAACATCAAGCCTGATGCTTTACCGAAATCGCTGCAGCGGGGCCTGGCTCCGGTCTACCTGATCGCCGGGGCGGAGCCGCTGCTGGTGCAGGAGGCGCGCGACCAGGTGATTGCGGCTGCACGGGCGCAGGGTTTCCTCGAACGGGATATCTACCCGGTGGACCGCTCTTTCTCCTGGAAAAACATCGCGGCGGATGCAATGGAGCAGTCGCTGTTTTCCTCCCGCAAGATCATGGATATCCGTCTGCCCACCGGCAAACCGGGTACAGAAGGCGCGAAATACCTGGTTGAACAGGCGGAAGCTGCTGACCCGGATACCATGCTGATGGTTTCCTGCGGCGCCTGGGATGCGGCGACCCGCAAATCAAAATGGGCATCGAAACTCGGATCAGCCGGTGTGCTGGTGGAAATATGGCCGGTCAAACCCCATGAATTGCCGCGCTGGATTGAACAACGGCTGCGCGCGCTCGGCTTGCGCGCCGAGCGCGAAGCGGTAAGCCTGCTGGCGGAGCTGGTGGAAGGCAACTTGCTGGCCGCGCAACAGGAAATCGACAAGCTGGCCCTACTCAACACCGGTGATGTCATCGGTCCGGAACTGGTGCGTCACGCGGTGGGTAACAGTTCCCGTTTTGATACGTTTCGACTCGGCGAATGCATGCTGGGTGGGCGCGCGGCGGATTGCCTGCGGGTGGCCGCCGGTTTGCAGCGTACCGGGATTGCCATCCAGGCTGTGGCTGGCTCGCTGTATTACCAGCTTAACCAGCTGCATGCGGTATGCGCGGCACTGCGCAACGGAGAAAACGAGGCCCAGGTATTTGGCCGTCTGCGTATTTTCAGGGCGCAGCAGGCGTTGTACCGGCAGGCAGCACGCAGGCTCAGCGTTGCCCGCATCAACCGGGCATTCAGCGCCATGTCACGGCTGGACCGCCAGAGCAAGGGCCGCGCGGCCGGTGACCCCTGGCAGACACTGGACCAGGTCATGTTGCTGCTGGCGGCGGAAACTTCGGCCGCCGGCCGTGTGAACGCCGGCTGATGCACGCGGCCGGCACTGTCAGACGGGTGATTTGGTGACGCCAAAGCGCCTGGTCGGCATTTTCGGAGGCACCTTTGATCCGGTGCATTTCGGCCATCTGCGGGCGGCCGTCGAAGTCAGGGAACAACTCGGCCTGGCGGAGTTGCGCTTGTTGCCAGCCGGAACACCCCCCCATCGCGATCATACGTTTGCCGCTGCCGAGCACCGGCTGGCCATGCTGCGGCTGGCGCTGGAAGGCCAGTCGGGCCTGTGGGCGGACGACCGTGAAGTCAGGCGCGGCGGATTTTCCTACATGGTCGACACGCTGGAAGAAATCCGCGCGGAGCAACCGGATGCGGCCTTGTTGCTGATGATTGGCCAGGACGCCGCCAATTCACTGGACAGCTGGCACAGGTGGCGCAGTTTGTTCGAACTTGCGCATTTGGTGATCATGCGCCGGCCGGAGTCTGTGCATCACTACGGTGAAGGCCTGCGCGATGAAATGCAGCAACGCCTGATCAGTGACCCAGCCGATCTGGCGGGCCAGGACTGCGGGCTGGTATTGCCGCTTGAAGTCACTCAGTTGGCCATCTCCAGCACGGGCATCCGCGAGTTGATCCAGTCCGGCAGGTCGCCGCGCTTCCTGTTGCCGGCCGACGTGCTGGATTACATCCGGCGGCACGGTCTGTACGGCCCGCGGGTGAACTGAACCGGGTAGCGCGCGGTCCCAGATAGCAAGCCCTTGGGCGCACGTGTTTTGCGGACGCGCGCCGGAAAGGATAGAATTAATCGCATCCAACCAGAGGTGGACGAACATTTGACCAATCACGTCGCCCCAGGCGCACCATCACCAGACCAGCTCCGGCAACTCGTTTTGAGTTCGCTGGAAGACTTCAAAGCCCTAGACATCCATGAAATCGACGTAAGCGGTCAAAACCCGCTGACGGACCGTTTTGTCATTGCTTCAGGTAACTCCACCCGGCACATCAAGTCGATGGCGGAAAACCTGGTGCAAAAAGCCAAGGCGGCCGGTTGTCCGCCGCTGGGTGTGGAAGGCCAGAAAGAAGCTGAATGGGTGCTCGTTGATCTGAACGACATCATCGTGCATCTGATGCTGCCGAAAACACGCGCCTTTTATAATCTTGAAAAGCTGTGGGAAACCAGCACCAACCACCGAAATAGTGCTGCGGCCCCGGCCTGATCCTTTTTTTCGCGCATGCGATTGACCGTTGTGGCGATTGGCCAGAAGATGCCCGCCTGGGTGAATTCGGGCTGGCAGGAGTATGCGCGCCGTTTTCCCCGGGGTTTCAGCCTGGAACTGCGCGAAGTGCCCGCGGAAAAGCGTGGCCGCAATGCCGACCTCGAAGCCATCCGCCAACGTGAAAGCCAGGCCTTGCTGGCCGCCGTGCCGGCGGGCGACCATATCGTGGCGCTGGATGAAAACGGGCGCCAGTGGTCTACCCGGGAGCTGTCCGGCCAGATGCATGACTGGATGCAACTGGGCGGCCAGGTGTCCTTCCTGGTGGGAGGGCCGGAAGGGCTGGACCCAAGCTGTATCCAGCAGTCCCGGCACCACTGGTCACTGGGCCGCCTGACGCTGCCTCATCCGCTGGTACGCGTGGTGCTTGCCGAGCAGTTGTACCGGGCCTGGACCATCACCCAGCATCACCCGTACCACAGAGATTGAACCAACATGTCCATCGAACATCCGGCAAGCCTGATTCTCGCTTCCGCCTCGCCACGCCGCCGTGAGCTGCTGGACCAGGTGGGATTAGCCTATCGAGTGCAGTCCGCCGATGTAGATGAATCCCGGCATGAGGGCGAGTGCGCTGCCGCCTACGTGGTGCGCGTGGCGCAATTAAAAGCCGCCGCCGTGATGAGTTGCAACTCATCCTTGCTGCCGGTTCTGGCGGCAGATACAGCGGTGGTTGTCGACCATGAGATCCTGGGCAAGCCCGCCAGCCGTGAACACGCGCAGCGCATGCTGAAAAGCCTGTCGGGCCGCTGCCACCAGGTATATTCCGCCGTGGTTCTGGCGCTGGATGCGCAAACCAGGCACCACGCGCTGAATGTTTCCGAGGTGGAGTTCGCTGTATTGCCCGATGACTGGATCCGCGGCTACTGCGAAAGCGGGGAACCACTGGACAAGGCGGGTGCTTATGCGATCCAGGGGCGTGCCGCGGAACAAATCAAACAATTGCGTGGCAGCTATTCCGGAGTAATGGGCCTGCCATTGTATGAAACCATGCAGCTACTTGGCGCCGCCGGCATCAGCGGGCCTTTCGGGCTTAACGTGAAATGAACCTGGCATGCGCGGCCGAATGGTATTCTAGTGCTGATGTGTCCACGGCGGGTAAGCAGTGAGCGAAGAGATCCTGATCAATGCAACGCCTTCCGAAACCCGGGTTGCCCTGGTGGAAGGAGGCATGTTGCAGGAAGTCTGGTTGGAGCGGGCCGGGCGCAACGGCCATATCGGCAGCATTTTCAAAGGGCAGGTGTGCCGGGTGTTGCCGGGGCTGCAGGCCGCGTTTATTGAAATAGGGCTGGAACGCACCGCCTTCCTGCATGCCCAGGACATGGCCCGTCATGATCCCTCACTGGGTAACGGCGAGATTGCCACTCCGTCCATCGCCGAGCTGTTGCGGGTGGGTGACGAAGTCATCGTGCAGGTTATCAAGGATCCGATGGGCAGCAAAGGCGCTCGCCTGACCACCAATATCAGTATTCCCTCCCGTTTTCTGGTGCTGTTGCCGGACGTGTCCACCATCGGCATTTCCATGCGCATTGAGGACGAGAATGAACGCGCCCGGCTGAAGCAGTTGCTGCACACTCTGCGCGATGACGCCAGCGGTCACGGCTACATCGTGCGTACCAATGCCGAAGGGGTGAACGATTTCGCGCTTTCGGCCGATATGTCTTATCTTGGCAAGGTGTGGCAGTCCATCCAGCAGCGCGCCAGCAGCGCGCGGCCCGCCACCTGTATTTATGAGGATCTGTCCCTGCCATTACGGCTGTTGCGCGACCTGATGCATGAAAACATCGACCGGGTGCGCATCGACTCGCCCCGCATTCTGGAGCAGGCGCGCAATTTTGCCTGCAGTTTCGTACCCGACTGGCTGGACCGGATTGAACTGTATGCAGCGGAGCGTCCGATCTTTGATCTGTTCGGGGTTGAGGACGAAATAGAAACCGCGCTGCAACGCCAGGTGCCGCTGAAATCCGGCGGTTACCTGGTGTTTGACCAGACCGAGGCGATGACCACCATTGACGTGAACACCGGTGGATTCGTGGGCAACCGGACGCAGGAAGAAACCATTTACAAGACCAACCTGGAAGCCAGTCAGGCGCTGGCGCGGCAGCTGCGCCTGCGCAACCTGGGCGGCATCATCATCATCGATTTCATCGACATGCGGGATGAGGAACACCGCCGCCAGGTAATGCGCTCGCTGCAGCGCGTGCTGGAGCGGGATCACGCCAAGACCAGTATTTCCGAACTGACCGAGCTGGGCCTGGTGGAAATGACGCGTAAACGCACGACCGAAAGCCTGGAGCACCGCCTGTGCGTGACCTGTCCGGTATGTGCCGGCCGCGGCAGCATCAAGAGTAACGAAACCGTCTGCCTGGAAATTTTCCGCGAAATCATGCGCTCTGGCCGGCAATTCGAAGCACAAAAACTGATGGTCATGGCTTCCCCGTCGGTGGTGGGGCTGATCCTGGACGAGCAGTCCGCCACCGTGGCAGAACTGGAAGAACTGATCGGTAAATCCATCCGCTTCCAGACAGAAGAACAGTATTCCCAGGAGCAGTTCGATGTCGTGCTGCTGTGATGGCCCGGCTGTCTGTGGGGTGATGCGGTGATTTCGTACACCTTGTTGCTGCGGCGGGCACGTACTCTGGCGTGGACGGCGTTGTCCATACTGATCATCCTGTGTGCCGTCGTGGTGGGTATTGGCAAGCTGCTGATGCCATACAGCGACCGCTACCAGCCGCAGCTGGAAGCCTGGCTGTCTGAAGAGTTCGGCCAACCGGTCACATTGGAAAGCTTTTCCGGTGAATGGAATGCGTTTGGCCCGCGTCTGACCCTGCGCGGCATGCGTTTGCAGGCCGATGGTCAGCCGGACGGTGGAGCGGCGATTGCCGAAGCCGCGGTAGATCTCAAGCCGCTGAATATGTTGCTGCCGGGTAAATCCTTGTACAACTTCCTGGTGATCGGCGCGGATTTCAGGCTGGAGCGGCTGGAGCAGGGTGGCTTCCTGTTATCCGGCCTTGGCATCAGTGGCCGCGAAGCCGGTGAAGATGTCACCAAGTGGCGCGACTTGCTGGGTATCGGCGAACTGATCCTGGAAGACTCCAGCCTGCATTACGTGGATCAGCCCAACCGTGTGGAACTGCGTTTCACCGCCATTGAGGCCCGCTTGCAGCTGAACAATGAATCGGTGGCACTGAACATGCAGGCCAGTCTGCATAACGCGGTGGATCAGCGGGTTTACGGTGACCTGGATGTCACCGCTTTGCTGACCCTGGCCGGGCAAGCCGGACTGGCGGAAGCGCGCTGGCATGTCAGTGCGCGTGAATTGCTGATGGCCGATCTGCAGGGCCGGCTGCCAGACAATCCGTTCGTGCCCCTGACCGGCGCGGTCAATGCGCAGCTATGGGGTGACTGGGTGAAGCAACGGCCCATGCTGATGCGTGGCGTGCTGGACCTGAAAAATGGTTTGCTGGAACACGACGGACAGCCCATCAGCATTGAGCATCTGAACACACGCTTTGGCTGGAAATACGCCAGCCTTGAAGACTGGCGCCTGGACCTGAACGGTCTGCAGTACGAAGACGGTGAACATGCCTGGGCCACGGCGGAGGCTACGCTGGCGCGGAATGTGCCGGCCGGGGTTGGTTTGTGGCTGGGCGCGGATCATTTGCCGCTGGACATGACCATGCACTGGGCGCAGAACATCATGGCGGTTTATCAGACCGACTGGCCGGAAGTACTGCCAGCCGCTGTAGCCGGTGAAGTTCACGGCCTGGACCTGGTACTGGATACCGAGTGGGGCGTAAGGCTGGCCCGTGGCCGGGTGGATGATCTGTACGTAGGCGACTGGTCCAGGGGCCCAGAGCTTGACGGCCTGCAGGCCCGCGTTGACCTCGGTGCCGGCAGCGGCAGTGTGGAGGTCGAGTCCGCTGGCTTACGGGTTAACTGGCCCGACATGTTCGGTGCCGAGTTGATGCTGCGTTTGCCGGCCTGTGATGTGCACCTGAACTTCGGTGAACGCTGGCAACTGGCCCTGCAGGGCTGCGGCCTGGAAAACGAGGATATCGCGGTTTCCGGCGACGTGCTGCTGAGTGGCAACGAGGGCCGCCCTGCGGCCGACATCAACATGCTGGTCTCGCGCGGGCGCATCGGCAGTCTGGGCCCTTATTGGCCACAACGTGTAATGAAAGAAAATGTCGTGAACTGGCTTGACCGCAGTTTGCTGGATGGCGACATTGAAAACGGCCGGCTACAAATTCGCGGAGACCTGGATGATTTTCCCTTCACGGCGGGCGAAGGCATATTCCAGTCCGTGGCCCGTGTCAAAGGTGTGCAGTTGCAGTATGCAACGGGCTGGCCGGTGGCGCAGCAGGTTGACGCCGTGGCGCGCTTCTGGGGCTCGAGTATGCGGGTCGAAGGCTCAGTGGGCGATGTGGGTGGCGTACCGGTGCAACAGGCCACGGCCACCATTGAAAACCTCAAGGCGCCCTGGCTCGAAGTGAATTACCTGGCTGACAGTCAGCTGGACCGCTTGCTGGGATTCATTCCGGTCTCGCCACTGCAACAGCAACTGAACACAGATTTACAGCGCTTCCGTTTTTCAGGGCCCGCCAGTACGCGCGGTACGCTGCGTTTCCCCCTGGGCAAGGTCAAGGGTGAAGCGCAGGTTGACGGCCGATTGCGCTTGTCGCAAAGCGCTTTTGAGGACCCTGACTCCGGTATCAGCTTGCAGCAGATCAAGGGAGTGGTTAATTACAGCCGTACCCGACTGGCCGGCGCTGAAATCACCGCGCAGTTCAGCGAGCAGCCGGCCACGCTGATAATTTCCGGCAGCGCCTCCGGAGCGGAACGCTTTCGAGTGGATATGACGGGGCGCTTCGAGGTGCAAACCCTGCTGCCGGAGTTTCTGCGGGTGAAAGGGTTTGATCAGCGGCGCTTGCACGGCGCGGGGGACTGGACGGTGGCGGTGATTGTGCCGCCGGCAACGGATGGCGTGCCTTCACAGGTCATGCTGAGCGTCAGCTCCGATCTGCAGGGCGTCCGCCTGGACCTGCCGGCACCGTTGCACAAGACGCCGCAAGAGTCCTGGCCGGTGCGGCTGGATTATCCCTTGAGTGGCGAGACCCGGCGGCTCAGGCTGCAACTGGCGCAACGCATGGAAACCCTGATGGATCTGACCCGGGAAACGGCGGACGGTACGGGCTCGGCCGATATCAGCCGGGCATTGATCCGTCTGGGCAGCGCTACTGCCGAAATGCCGCCGCCCGGCAGGGTGCGCATCCTGGGTGATGCCGCAGAACTCAATCTGGATGACTGGGTGGACCTGGTGCTGGATGAATCCGACAGCGCGCTGGGTTTTGGCGGGTTGGAGCTGGAAACCCTGCAGGTTTCGGCCGCTGAGCTGCGTTTCCTGGACCGCCATTTTACCGCGGTGGATGTAGGGGTCAGCCTGGGTGATGAGGACATAAAGGCGCAATTCAGCGGAGCGGACATAGATGGTCATGTGGTGTATGTACCGGCTGCCGGCAGCAGCAGCCTGACAGCGGAATTCGAACGCCTGGTGCTGGCCAAGCCCGTCGGTGGAGGTGTCGACATGGACACCAATCCGGCCGAACTGCCGGCCCTGCACCTGTACGCCCGTTCGTTCAAGTACATGGGTATTGAGATGGGTGAAACCCGCATCGAAGCCTATCCGACGGCCAGTGGTTTTCACTTTGAAACGGTGGAGTCCGAATCGGACGAACTGTCGGTGCGGGCCAGCGGCGACTGGCTGCTGGACGAGGCCGGTCAGCGGTCCGATTTCAAGATCGTTGTGACGGCTGAATCCCTGGGCAGGTTCCTGCAGTCAATGGACATTTCCTCGTCCCTGGAAGGCGGGCAGACCGTGTTGCATTTCACCGCCTGGTGGCCCGGTTCGCCGGGCAATTTCGCCCTGTCACGTCTCAACGGAGAGGTTGAATTCAGTGTCACCCGGGGCCAGATTACCAATGCAAGCTCTGGCACCGGCCGCATTCTGGGTTTGTTGAGCATCCAGGCCCTGCCGCGGCGGTTGGCGCTGGATTTCCGTGACGTGTTTGATGCCGGTTTCGATTTTGAAGAAGCTCATGGCACGTTCCTGATGGAAAACGGCATGGCCAGCACCGATGACGTCAGTCTCAGTTCTTCGGCAGCCAGTATCACGCTGACGGGCAGCACGGACCTGGTCGCGCAGCAGTATGATCAGCTGATGACGGTGCGGCCCGGCGTCGGAAATACATTGCCGGTGATTGGCGCGATTGCCGGGGGTCCTGGCGGTGCGGCCGCCGGCCTGGCCCTGCAGGGTCTATTGCACGGGCAGCTGGGTGAGGCGGCGCAGGTACAATACACCATTACCGGCAGTTGGGATGAGCCCCTGATAGAGCCGGTGCTGGGCACAACCACTGACGGGTGAATCTCACCCTGCAGAATTTAGTTGGTAACACTATTCCCATTGGTGCGCGATGCGGGCTGGGATTGAAGAGCAAACGCTGATGAATGACATGCTAAAAATGGCGGAACAACAGCTGCTGGAACCCGGCGGTCTGGATCACCATGCGCTGGAGCGCGTGCTGTCTGACCTGATGGGCCCGGCGGTGGATTCCGGTGACCTGTATTTCCAGCAAGCCAGCCACGAAACCTGGACATTGGAAGACGGCCTGGTGCGCAGCGGTTCGCACTCGGTGGAAAAAGGTGTGGGCATCCGCGCCATCAGTGGTGACAAAACCGGCTTTGCCTATGCCGATGACATCATCATGCCGTCCCTGTTGCAGGCCTCCCGGGCCGCACGCGCCATTGCCAACCAGGGACAACAGGGCCGCGTGCAGGCCTGGCGTAAACCCGAGTCGGCAGCCTTGTACCGTCCGGAAGATCCGATGGCGGTGATGGGTGCCGAGGACAAAGTCGAGCTGTTGCGCAAGATGGACGCGTATGCGCGTTCGCGCGACCCGCGGGTAAGCCAGGTGGTGGTCAGTCTGGCAGCCACCTATGAAACCATTCTTATCGCCGCCACGGATGGCACCCTGGCGGCGGATATTCGTCCGCTGGTACGGCTGAATATCAACGTCATCGCCGAGCAGGGTGAACGGCGGGAGCAGGGCAGCGATGGCGGTGGTGGCCGGTTCAGTTATGAAAAACTGCTGAACGATAACGCCTGGCAGCGGTTTGCTGACGAGGCGGTACGGCAGGCGCTGGTGAATCTCGAAGCCGCGCCGGCACCGGCCGGCACCATGACGGTCGTGCTGGGCCCGGGCTGGCCCGGGGTGCTGTTGCATGAGGCGGTAGGCCATGGCCTGGAAGGTGACTTCAACCGCAAGGGAACGTCTGCGTTTGCCGGCCGTATCGGTGAGAAGGTGGCGGCCAGTGGGGTTACCGTGGTGGACGACGGCACGCTGCCGCAGCGCCGCGGTTCACTGACCGTGGATGATGAAGGCACCGCTACCGAACAGACCGTATTGATTGAAAACGGCATACTGCGTGGCTACATGCAGGACAAGCTCAATGCCGGGCTGATGGGTATGCCCACCACCGGCAATGGCCGCCGTGAATCCTTCGCCCATCTGCCCATGCCACGCATGACCAATACCTTCATGCTGCCGGGCGAGCACGAGCCCGAGGAAATCATCGCCTCGGTAGAGCGCGGTTTGTACGCGGTGAATTTTGCCGGCGGCCAGGTGGACATCACCTCGGGCCGCTTTGTATTTTCCGCCAGCGAGGCCTACCTGATCGAGAACGGTAAAGTCACCCGCCCGGTAAAAGGCGCAACCCTGATTGGTAACGGTCCGGAAGCCATGACCCGCGTGGCCATGGTCGGTAATGATTTACGCCTGGATGCCGGTGTGGGCGTGTGTGGCAAAGACGGCCAGAGTGTGCCGGTTGGTGTGGGCCAGCCGACTTTGCGCATCAATGGACTCACCGTGGGCGGCACTGAAGCATGACCGGTGCCGGGCATGCACTGGCGGTGACGGCTGCGGCCGGATTCAGGTCGCTTGTGGCGACGGCAGGGCTTGCTGCTGATCAATATCGCGCAACAGCCGGAACAGCGCGCGGGTGGCGGCCGGTGGCTTGTTGGCTTCCATTTCCCGGCGGGCGTTGCGCACCAGTTGCCGCAATGCCTGCACGTCCAGCCCGGGGCGCTGCTGCAACAGCACGGCCAGAGCTTCATCGCCCTGTTCCAGCAGGCGGTCACGCCAGGCTTCGCAACGGTGCTGGCGCGCTGTGAGTTGGCGCGAGTCTGCGTCAAACGCCTCGAGGGCTGAGCGGATGTCATCCACTTCCACGCGCCGCATCAGTTTGGCGACATACTGTAACTGGCGCTTGCGCGCGACGTGGGCGCGGATTCCCCGGGCCTCCATGATGGCTTCACGAATATCCTCATCCAGTGGCACACTTCGCAGTCGCGAGGCGCTCAGGCCAATCAGGGTCGATGCCAAAGTCTTGAGTTCGTGGGCGTCGCGTTTGCGCTGGCTTTTGCTGGCGGGCAGATCATCCGCCTGTGCGGTTTGTTCTGGTTTTTTTGCAACCACCGGTTTCTCCGGAACTGTTAGTGATCCAGGGCTGCGGGTTCTGACCGGCCCGGGCCCAAAGGGGTAATTCGAAATTATGTCTGATGCATCCATGGTAACCCAGCCGCAATTGGACCGCGAAGCGGAACTTGACCAGTTGCAGTCTCATGTTGAACATGCGCTGCAGCGGGCGTCGCGGGGCGGCGCATCCGCAGCCGAAATATCAGCCCATGCCAGTCAGGGGATTTCGGTTGCCGTGCGGCTGGGGCAGGTTGATACGCTGGAACATATGCAGGACCGCGGCATCAGTGTCAGCGTGTTGATTGGCCAGCGTAAGGGAGACGCCACCAGCGCGGACCTCAGCCGTGAATCCATCGACCTGTGTGTGGACAAGGCGCTGGAAATCGCCCGCTTTACGCAGGAAGACAAGTGCAATGGCCTGGCGGACAGGTCCCTGCTGGCGGTGGAATTTCCGGACCTGGATATCTGGCATCCGGTGCCGGTCGATGCGCAGGCCGCCATTGCACGGGCACTGGAATGCGAGGCCGCCGGCCGTGCTGACCCGGCCATCACCAATTCAGAAGGGGCATCGTTTGACGCCGGGCTGGGCCTGAGTGTTTACGGTAACTCCCACGGCTTCCTGGGGCGCAATGCCGGCACCCGGTTCAGCCAGAGTTGCGTGTTGATTGCCGGTGCCGGTGACGGCATGCAGCGTGATTACAGCTTTGACAGCCGGCGCAGCCTGGACGACCTGGAAGCGGCCGAGGTCACCGGCCGTGAAGCGGCGAAGCGCACCATCCGGCGTCTCGGTGCCCGCCAGCTGAAAACCGCGCAGATGCCCGTGCTGCTGGCGCCCGAAGTGGCCAAGGGCTTTATGGGCCACCTGGTGGGTGCACTGTCCGGGCGCAACCTGTACCGCAAGGCATCGTTCCTGCGCGATTGTGCCGGCCAGCAGATTTTGCCGCAGTGGGTGCAGCTGCAGGAGCGGCCGCACCTGAAACGGGGTGCCGGCAGCGCATCGTTTGACAATGACGGCGTGGCCACCCAGGAACGCCTGCTGGTGCAGGATGGCGTGCTGCAGGGCTACGTGTTGTCCAATTACTCCGCGCAGCGCCTTGGCCTGCAGACCACCGGCAATGCAGGTGGCGTGCGCAACCTGCTGTTGCACCCCGGAGGGGAAGCACAGCAGGACCTGATGCAACTGATGGGTGATGGTTTTTATGTCACCGAAGTGATGGGCCAGGGCGTCAGCCTGGTTACAGGGGATTATTCCCGGGGTGCTTCGGGTTTCCGGGTGAAGAACGGTGAGATCGCTTACGCGGTTGAGGAAGTCACCATCGCGGGCAACCTGCGCGACATGTTTATGAACATCGTGGCTGCCGCCAGCGAGCTGGATACCCGTGGCAATATTCATTGCGGCGAAATACTTCTGGGCAATATGACGGTTGCCGGGGAATGAGCGTCTGGAAGCTGATGCGCATCGTGGTGCTGCTCAGCGTGTTTTTTGTCATTCTTCTCGGCACCTGGATGAACGAACGCCGCCTGGCCGGGTGGGAGCGGCCCATCTGGGTCACGGTCTATCCCATCGCCGCCGAACCCCGCAAAGCGGTGATCGATTACGCCAGCCAGGTTGATGAAGATTTTTTCACTGGCATTAATGATTTTCTCAGCCGCGAACTGGGCATGTACTCGGTATTCCTGTCGCCGCCGGTGCGTTTCCAGGTGGCACCGGTCACGCAAGAGCTGCCGCCCGCTCTACCGGACCGTCACAGCCCCGTGGCGATCGCGTGGTGGAGCCTGAAAATGCGCTGGTGGGCCTGGCGCATGCAACGCAACGACGGCCTGGTGGCGCCCGACATCCAGATGTTCGTGATTTACCACCGTCCGGATGGTGCTGATGAGCTGCCCATGTCAGTGGGCATGCGCAAGGGCATGTACGGGCTGGTGAAGGCCTATGTGGGCAAGGCCAACAACCCACACAATCAGATTGTGATCACGCACGAGCTGCTGCACGTGCTGGGCGCCACCGACAAGTATGTTTTTTCAACCGGCGACCCGGTTTATCCTTTCGGCTATGCCGAGCCCAACAAACAACCGCTGTTTCCACAGACCCGGGCGGAAATCATGGGTGGGCGGATACCACTGAGTTCATTTGATTTTATTGCCCCGAAATCGCTGGAACAGTGCCGCATAGGCCGCCAGACGGCGGAGGAAATCGGCCTGTTCGCCCGCTTGCAGGAAGGCTAGCCACGCAGATTGCCGTGAGCACGGCTGGCCAGCCCGGTTATGCGGCTGGCTCAGGTTCCAACACTTCCACCCGTGTGTTGATGGAGCTGGCGATAAAGCATTCCTGGTGTGACAGATGGTGCAGCTGCTGTATCACCTGCGCTGGCGGTGTTTCAGCCTGAAAAACAATGCGCGGCCGCAGGCTGACGCGGGTGATGGCCAGCTTGCCGTCGGCGTTTTTCTCCAGTACGCCACAGGCATCATCTTCATAGCTGTCAACCACCAGGCGTTTGCGTGCGCACAGCGCCAGAAAGGTCAGCATGTGGCAGGAGGAAACTGCAGCGACAAATGCTTCTTCCGGATCAACCCGGTCGGCGGTTCCAAGGTAAGCCGGCGCCGCCGATGCCAGCACGGTCACACCGTTTTCAAAATGCCATTCGTGGCCGCGGTTATAAGCGGCGTAACTGAAATCTTCACTGTCGCGTTGCCAGTTGATGCGGGCCTTGTGCTGAGTCATGGTATGGGTTTCGTCATGCTGTGTCTGTGCTCATGCCGGCTGTACAGCCGGCCGGCGTGGCCGGAGTTCGGCCAGGTGAGGGTAAAGTCTAGCAGGCTTTGGACGGCATCAGTGACCACGATCCCGTGCCCTGAAGCGGCCGGACATGCGCCGGGTCAGCCATAGCGAGACGGACATGGGCAGCCAGCGTACCGTGCGTGCGATGGTGCGGTTGACCCGGCCAGGAATGGCTACCACGCGCGGCGGGTTACGCAGGACTGCGTCAATGCCGTAGCGCACCACCTCATCTGCCTGCATCCACATCCAGCCAGGCATTTTACTGACCAGTTCGCGGGTGCCGCTGACGTCATGGAATTCCGACCAGGTAAAGCCCGGGCACAGCGCGGAAACATGGACGCCTCGCGGCAGGTTTTCCAGTGCCAGTGATTGCGAGAACCCGACCAGGAATGACTTGCTGGCACCGTACAGGGTATGCCCGGCGGAGCCCGGCACCAGCCCGGCCAGTGAAGCCACGTTGATGATGTAGCCCTTGTGGCGCTGTTGCATGCCTGGCAGCAGGCGCCAGCTCAGTTCGCATACTGCCGTCATCATCAGCTGGATAAAGTCCCGGTGTTGCTGCCACGAGGGCGTGGTGAAGTGGCCCGCCAGGCCGTAACCGGCATTATTCACCAGGAACTCAATGGGCAACTGCTCGGCCGCGAGCCAGTCGGCCAGTTCCGCGCTTGCGCCCTCGCGGGCCAGGTCCAGTGCATACACCCGGCATTCCACGGGATACTGGGCCGACAATTTCCCGGCCAGTTGCTCCAGCCGGTCGGCGCGCCGCGCCACCAGCACCAGCGAATAACCCCGGTCCGCCAGCTGGCGGCAGAATTCGGCGCCAATTCCGGCTGACGCGCCGGTGACCAGCGCCCAGCCGCCGGTTTCCTGCGTGGCGGAAGCCGTTGAAGTCAAAATAATCCCTCCTGAGTTGAAACCCGGGCCCGTGCGGGCGAAAAAACACCTACAATGATATACGCTAACGACGACAGGGTAATGCCGGTTGCGGCGCAGTGGCCCCCTCGGTATCCTACCGCGCGTTCACAAGCTGCGTTGTTGCACGCGCTTGCATGAATATTGGGCCAGCCGGAAGAAATCTGCTGGTGGAATTCAACCCGCCGGTTTGCGAGGGCCGGCACCGTCCAGACAGAGGTTCCTGATGCGAAAAATCCTGGTTGCGGGAAATTGGAAAATGAACGGTTCCAGCGCCATGGTGCGGGAATTGCTGGGTGGGCTGTTGCAGGCCGAGCTGCCGTCCGGTGCGGTGGACCTGGCTGTCTTTCCGCCAGCAATTTACCTGCAAAGCGTGCAATCCCTGCTCAAGGACAGTGACATCGCCTGGGGTGGCCAAACGCTGAACCCGGCGCCCAAGGGTGCACATACCGGCGAGATATCGGCTGCAATGCTGCTGGATTTCGGCTGTCGCTACGTGCTGGTTGGCCATTCAGAGCGGCGCAGCATGTATGGTGAGTCCGATCACGATGTTGCCTTGCGTTTTGCAGCGGCCAGCCAGGCCGGGCTCCATCCGGTGCTGTGCGTGGGCGAAACCCTGCAGGAACGGGAGCAGGGTAATACCGAAGCGGTGGTGGCGCGGCAGGTGGATGCCGTGCTGGAACATTGTGGTATTGAACCCTTCGCGGCGGCGACCGTGGCGTACGAACCTGTTTGGGCGATCGGCACCGGAAAAACCGCCAGTCCAGAACAGGCGCAGGAAGTTCATGCATTCATACGTGACAAACTGTCGGCGCAGGATGATATAATAGGCGGTCAAATACGTATTTTGTACGGCGGCAGTGTGAACGGTTCCAATGCCGCCGATTTATTTATCCGGGAGGATATTGACGGCGGCTTGGTAGGTGGGGCGTCTTTGCAGGCAGAAGACTTCCTGGCCATTTGCCGCGCTGCCGGTTGATGTCGTTTCGGCCTTACGGAAAATAACATGGTTGTTTTAAATATATTTCACGTGCTGATTGCCATTGCAATGGTCGCGTTGGTGCTGGTTCAGAAAGGGGCCGGCGCTACTGCCGGCGCGGCGTTTGGCAGTGGTGCCTCCGGCACCGTATTCGGTGCGCGCGGGGCCGGTAATTTCCTGACCAAGTCCACCTGGGTACTGGCCACGCTGTTTTGTTCCATCAGCCTGGTCATGGCGGTAGTGGTTTCGCGCAATGAAGCCGCACCGGCCAGTGATCTGGGTGTGGTTGCGCCGGCATCTGCTCCAGCCAGCGGCCAGGCGGAAGACAGCACCGGCGATACGCCGCTGCCACCGTCTGTAAGCTCGGCGGAAGACAATCCGCAAGGGGATCTGCCGCCGCTGCAGATCGAACAAAGCCCGGCTGCTGATGCGCCGGCAGCGGAAGATATTCCTCCTCTGGGGGGCGCATCTGCGGATTCGGCTGAAACTGCCGAAGGCGTGGACGCCACGGTTGGCGGGTCAGAAGATTCCTGATTCGCAGGTTTTACAAGCCCAAGTGGTGGAATTGGTAGACACGCTATCTTGAGGGGGTAGTGGCGAAAGCCGTGCCGGTTCGAGTCCGGCCTTGGGCACCATTGACTGAAGCGGGACTAACGTACTCCTTCAAGGTAACAGGTACATGCTAGCTGAATATTTTCCGATCCTGGTGTTTCTGGCTGTTGCGGCTGCATTGGGGGTCGTGCTGCTTTCGATTGGCGGCTTGCTGGGCCCGCGGCGTCCGGACAGCGAAAAGCTTTCTCCTTACGAATGCGGTTTTGAGGCATTTGAAGACACCCGCATGAAATTCGATGTGCGCTATTACCTGGTCGCCATCCTGTTCATCATTTTCGATCTTGAAATCGCATTCTTCATTCCCTGGGCCCTGGTGCTGGACAATCTGGGAACCCTCGGACTGGGTGTGATGCTCATATTTGTGCTTGAACTGGTCATCGGATTCTTCTTTGTCTGGAAGAAAGGGGCATTGGAATGGGAGTAAGTAATCCGGTACCGGTAGCAGCTGTCGACGACATCCTGCGGCCCAACGCCGATCAGAACCCGCTGCTGGAGCGGGGCATGGTAACCACCTCGCTGGACGCCCTGGTCAACTGGGCGCGCACCGGCTCCATGTGGCCGATGACGTTTGGCCTGGCCTGCTGTGCGGTGGAAATGATGCAGGCCGGCGCGGCGCGCTATGACCTTGACCGTTATGGCGTGGTGTTCCGGCCCAGCCCGCGGCAGTCAGATGTCATGATCGTGGCCGGCACGCTGTGCAACAAGATGGCGCCCGCTTTGCGCAAGGTTTACGACCAGATGCCTGATCCCAAATGGGTGATTTCCATGGGTTCCTGCGCCAACGGCGGTGGCTATTACCACTATTCATATGCCGTGACACGCGGTTGCGACCGCATCATTCCCGTGGATGTTTATGTTCCTGGCTGCCCGCCCACCGCTGAAGCGCTGGTGTATGGCATTTTGCAGCTGCAGGCCAAAATCCGCCGTACCAATACGATTGCCAGGTAAGCCGATGAAAGACATTTCCAAGGCAGCAACCGAGCTGTTTGCCGCGCGCTTTGGCAGCCGCGTCACGGTAACGGGCATGCAAAGCGGGATCGTGTCCGTGGATGTGGCGGTCGATAACTGGCTGGAAGTGTGCCGGCAGCTGCGTGACGAACCGGAATTCGCCTACGAGCAGCTCACCGACCTGTGCGGTGTTGACCACCTGGGTTATGGCCTGTCCGAATGGGAAACTGAAGATGCCACTTCCGAAGGCTTTGGCCGCGGTGTTGAAGCCCTGGGCCCTGGCCGCTTTTCCTGGGCGCAGCGCCCGGAAGCCTCGGGCCTGCAACAACGTTTCGCCGTGGTCATCCACCTGATGTCCTACCGCCACAACCGCCGCCTGCGGGTGCGCTGTTTCTGCAATGATGAGGACATGCCCATCGTGCCGTCGCTGGTGGATATCTGGAGTGCCGCCAACTGGTATGAGCGTGAGGCGTTTGACCTGTACGGCATCGTCTTTGAAGGTCACCCGGACCTGCGGCGTATCCTCACTGATTACGGTTTTACCGGACATCCGTTCCGCAAGGACTTCCCCCTGATCGGCAATGTGGCGGTGCGTTATGACACCGACAGGAAACGGGTGGTGTATGAGCCCGTGGATATTGAACCCCGGGTATTGGTGCCGCGCGTACTGCGCGATGACTCGCGTTACAAAACCGATGATATTGATCTGGAAGCAGGCACCCGCGCTGACGAGACGGCGAACTGATCATGGCTGAAATCCGCAACTACACAATGAACTTCGGTCCGCAGCATCCGGCGGCACATGGTGTTTTACGGCTGGTGCTGGAAATGGACGGTGAGACCGTGGTGCGCGCTGATCCGCACATCGGCCTGTTGCACCGGGCGACCGAGAAGCTGGCGGAAAGCAAGCCGTTCAACCAGTCCATTGGTTACATGGACCGGCTGGATTACGTTTCGATGATGTGCAATGAACACGCTTACGTGCGCGCCATTGAGCAGCTGCTGGGGGTAGAAGCGCCGCCACGTGCACAGTACATCCGCACCATGTTTGATGAGCTGACCCGGTTTTCCAACCACCTGATGTGGATTGGCGCCTCGGCCCTGGATCTGGGTGCCATGACGGTGTTCCTGTACGCTTTCCGTGAGCGCGAAATGGTCATGGACATGTATGAAGCAGTGTCCGGGGCGCGCCTGCACGCCACCTATTACCGTCCGGGCGGGGTATACCGCGATTTGCCGGACAGCATGCCGGTGTACCAGGAGTCACGCTGGACCAAGGGCCGTTCGCTGAAGCGCAAGAATGAATGGCGCGAGGGCTCACTGCTGGACTTTATCGAGGCTTTCGCACGCGATGTGCCTGACCGTATCGATGAATACGAAACCCTGCTTACCGACAACCGCATCTGGAAGCAGCGTACCGTCAATATCGGCGTGGTTGAACCCGAGCGGGCGCTGCAAATGGGCTTTACCGGTCCGATGTTGCGCGGTTCCGGCATCGAGTGGGACCTGCGTAAAAAGCAGCCTTACGCCATGTACGACCAGGTTGAATTTGATATTCCGGTGGGTGTGAATGGCGACTGTTATGACCGTTATCTGGTGCGCGTTGAAGAAATGCGCCAGAGCGCGGCCATCATCCTGCAATGCGTGGAATGGCTGCGCGCCAACCCGGGCAGCGTGATGCTCAAGAATTTCAAGGTGGTACCGCCCACCCGCGAAGAAATGAAGGATGACATGGAAGCGCTCATCCACCACTTCAAATTGTTTACCGAAGGGTATTGCGTACCGGCCGGTGAAACCTACGCAGCGGTGGAAGCACCCAAGGGTGAATTTGGCTGCTACCTGGTTTCTGATGGGGCCAACAAGCCATTCCGGGCGCATTTGCGCGCGCCGGGCTTTGCCCACCTGTCCGGATTCAATGAAATGGCCAAGGGCCATATGCTGGCCGACGCGGTGGCCATCATCAGTACCCTTGACCTGGTATTTGGCGAGGTGGACCGCTGATGTCCGGCACGAAGCAAACACAGACTGAAACCATCCCGGCTGAAGACATCCTGAGCGCAGCCACCATCGAGGCGATTGATCACTGGGTGGCGAAGTTTCCGCCGGACCGCAAGCGCTCGGCGCTGATCCAGTCACTGATGGCCGCCCAGGTGCAGAACGGCGGCTGGCTGACCCGGGAACTGATCGAAGCGGTGGCGGCGTATCTGGACCTGCCGCCGGTGTGGGCGCATGAAGTGGCCTCGTTTTATTCCATGTTTGACCTGTCTCCGGTAGGCCGCCACAAGGTGAATATCTGCACCAATATTTCCTGCTGGCTGAATGGCGCGGAGGGCATCGTGGCCCAGGTGGAAAAGAAACTGGGTATTCGCATGGGGGAAACCACGCCAGACGGCCGCATCACGCTGGTGCGCGAGGAAGAGTGCCTGGCCGCCTGCTGTGGCGCGCCGATGATGGTGGTGGATGGCCATTACCATGAAAACCTGACCACCGAAAAGCTGGACACCATCCTCGATGGTCTGGACTGAGGACGAGTATCACCATGGCTGAACACAACGTCGTATTCACTACGCTGCACGCGGAAACGCCCTGGTCAATGGATACCTATCTGTCCATCGACGGTTACCAGGCGTGGCGTAAAATTCTCGACGAGAAAACCCCGCAGGAAAAAATCATTGACATGGTCAAGGATTCCGCCTTGCGGGGGCGCGGTGGCGCGGGGTTTCCCACCGGTCTGAAATGGAGCTTTATGCCGCGCTCAGCCCCGGTGCAGAAATACGTGCTGTGCAACTCGGATGAATCCGAACCGGGCACCTGCCATGATCGCGACATCCTGCGGTTTAATCCGCACGCGGTGATTGAAGGCATGGCCATCGCCGCCTACGCCATGGGTGCCAGCGTGGCATATAACTATTTGCGTGGTGAATTCCATCACGAGCCGTTCGAGCATTTCGAGCAAGCCCTGAAAGAAGCATATGAAGCCGGCCTGCTGGGCAAAAACATCAACGGGTCGGGCATTGACATGGACATTTATGCGGTGCTGGGTGCCGGCGCGTATATCTGTGGTGAAGAAACCGCGCTGATGGAATCGCTGGAAGGCAAAAAAGGCCAGCCACGGTTCAAGCCGCCGTTCCCGGCCAATTTTGGCCTGTATGGCAAGCCCACCACCATCAACAACACAGAAACCCTGGCCTCGGTGCCGCATATCATGCGCAACGGTTCAGAATGGTTCCTGAATATCGGCAAACCCAACAACGGTGGCCCCAAGGTCTTTTCCGTCTCCGGCCACGTCAGCAAACCGGGCAATTACGAGGTTCCGCTAGGTACTCCGTTTGCCGAATTGCTGGAGATGGCCGGTGGCATGCGCCCGGGCCGCCAGTTGAAAGCGGTTATCCCGGGGGGCTCTTCCATGCCGGTATTGCCGGCCGCAACGATGATGGATTGCACCATGGATTACGATTCGCTGAGCAAGGCCGGGTCCGGTCTGGGCTCGGGTGCCGTTATCGTGATGGATGACACCACCTGCATGGTCAAGGCGTGCACCCGTATTGCACAGTTTTACCACATGGAATCCTGCGGGCAGTGCACACCGTGCCGCGAAGGCACCGGCTGGATGCATCGCATGCTGCTGCGCATCGTGGCCGGCAAGGGCCGCGACGGCGACCTGGAGTTGCTGCGTTCCGCCGCGGGGCAGATCGAGGGACACACCATTTGCGCGTTTGGCGAAGCTGCGGCCTGGCCGGTGCAGGGCATGTTGCGGCATTTCTGGCCTGAGTTCGAATACTACGTGACCCACGGCCGCTCCATGGTAGATGAACAGCAGGGGCTGGCGGCATGAATGCAGAAGTGAAAGACGGCACTGTGACCGACGTGGAAATGGTCAACATTGAAGTGGATGGGGTGGCCATGCAGGCACCCAAGGGTTCGATGATCATCCAGGCCACCGACAAGGCCGGTATTGATATCCCGCGATTCTGTTACCACCGCAAGCTGTCCATCGCCGCCAATTGCCGCATGTGCCTGGTGGATGTGGAAAAAGCGCCCAAACCGATGCCTGCCTGCGCCACGCCGGTAATGGAAGGCATGAAAGTGTTTACCGGTTCGCGCCGCGCCATCGACGCCCAGCATGGCGTGATGGAATTCCTGTTGATCAATCATCCGCTGGACTGCCCGATTTGCGACCAGGGCGGCGAGTGCGAACTGCAGGACCTGGCCATGGGCTACGGCCGTTCCGTATCGCGTTTCACCGAGCGCAAACGGGTTGTGAAAGACAAGAACGTGGGCGCGCTGGTGCAAACCGAGATGACGCGCTGCATTCACTGCACCCGCTGCGTGCGGTTTCTCGAGGAGATCGCGGGTACCACGGAAATGGGCGGCTGTGGCCGCGGTGACCGGCTGGAAATCGGCACCTGTGTGGAAAACAGTATCGATTCAGAGCTTTCCGGCAACATCATAGATCTGTGCCCGGTAGGCGCACTGACCGACAAACCCTTTCGCTTCTCGGCCCGCGCCTGGGAACTGATGGCCCGGTCGTCAATCAGTCCACACGATGGCGTGGGATCGGCGCTGTACCACCATGCGCGTAATGGCCGCATTCTGCGCACCGTGTCGCGTGATAATGAAGCCCGCAATGAAACCTGGCTGGCCGACCGGGACCGCTACAGCCGTGATGGTCTGTATGCCGCCGACCGGGTTGCCCAGCCGATGATCAAAGTAAATGGGCAGTGGCAGGACGCATCCTGGGATGAAGCCGTAACCAAGGCGGCCGACGCACTGCGCGATGCGGGTGACGAACTGCAAACCCTGATGTCGCCCAGCGCCGCTACCGAAGAGTATTACCTGGCGCAGAAGCTGGTGCGTGGCCTGGGCAGTGAACACATAGACCATCGCTTGCGTGAACAGGATTTTTCTGACGATGCCAGCCGGCCGGCAGCACCCGTATTTGAAATGTCCATCGCGCGGATGGAGCAGGCGGACGCGGTGTTGCTGCTGGGCTGCAATCCCCGTCACGAGGCGCCCCTGCTTGGTCACCGGGTGCGAAAGGCCTGGCAAAAAGGCGCCGTGATCGATGCGATCAACCCGCTGGACTGGGAATTCATTTTTGACATCCGTGAAAATCGGGTGGTGGCGCCACAGCACATGCTGGCCGAGCTGGCCGGCGTGGCCCTGGCGGTTGCCGACAGCAGCGGCAAGGCCTTGCCCGAACAGCTGGCGCGACTGGCGGAAGGTGTAAAGTCGTCCCCGCAGCAGCAAAGCATGGCACAAGCGCTGGCCGGGGCGCAGCAGGGTCTGTTGCTGCTGGGCCAGTTCGCCATGAGTCATCCGCAGGCCAGTGCCTTGCGCGCGCTGGCCGCCTGGGTGAGCGAAAACACGGGCAGCAGCCTGAACCTGGTCAGCCATGGCGCGAACTCGGTAGGCGCCTGGCAGGCCGCGGCCGTGCCGCGGGGCAGCGCGGCATCAGCCACGCGCCAGGCCGGCAGGAATGCGCGCGAAATGCTGGCGCAGACGGGTAAAACCTGGCTGCTGTGGGGCTTTGAACCCGATTTTGACGTCGACAGTCCCGCCGCTGCCATGGCAGCGCTGCGTTCCGCCGGACAGGTGGTGGCGGTTGCATCATTCGCCTCCGATAGCCTGAAAGAGGTTGCGGATGTGATATTGCCGCTGGCGCCATTGGCAGAATCCGAAGGCAGCATGGTGAATTTTGACGGCCAGATGGCTGTGTTTTCGCCGGCCGGCAAGCCCGTTGGTGAGGCGCGACCCGGTTGGAAATTGCTGCGGCGGCTTGGTGCCGCGCTGGAACTGGAAGGTTTTGATTTTGTCAGCCTGGCTGGTGTTCAGCAGGAAATGCTGGCCGCCATTGAAGCCCGGGCTGTGACCAGCGGAGAGCAGCCTGTTGCTGCCGAACTGGCAACGGATAAAACAGAAACCGGCAACGGCCTGTACCGCGTGGGCGAAGTGCCGATGTATTCGGTTGACGCGCTGTGCCGCCGGGCCGACGCCCTGCAGCGCACCGTGCATGCGCAAAGCGCGTTTGTCGGCCTGAACCCGGCTGATGCCAGCCGCCTGGGGCTGAGCGATGGCGGCAGGGCACGCGTACGCCAGGGTGAGGCCCATGCCGAACTGGATGTGCGTGTCACCGAGCAGGTACCAGCCGGTGCCGCCTGGTTGCGCAGCGCCAGCTGCAGCACCCGCGAACTTGGCGAAGCCATCGGGCCGCTGAAGGTGGAGGTCGCGTGATGGAGAATTCCTTGCTGGACCAGGCACTGTTCATGCTGATCCTGGTGCTGAAAATTCTGGCGATCACGGTTCCGCTGATTCTGGCAGTGGCCTACTACACCTATTTTGAACGCAAGGTGATCGGTTACATGCAGGTACGTCTGGGTCCGAATCAGATCGGTCCATTAGGCCTGTTTCAGCCCTTTGCCGACGTGTTCAAGTTGCTGCTGAAAGAAATCGTACTGCCACAGAATGCCAACCGCTTTCTGTTCCTGATGGCGCCGGTTCTGAGCCTGGTGCCGGCTTTTGCCGCCTGGGCGGTGGTGCCGTTCAATGACTGGATGGTGCTGGCCGATGTGGATGCCGGCCTGATTTATATCCTGGCCATGTCCTCGCTGGGGGTATACGGCCTGATCATTGCCGGTTGGGCATCCAACTCCAAGTATGCTTTTCTGGGTGGTTTGCGCAGCGCGGCGCAAATGGTGTCGTATGAAATTGCCATGGGTTTTGCGCTGATTGGCGTACTGATCCTGGCCGGAAGCCTGAACCTGCGTGAGATCGTGCTGGCTCAACAAGGCGGTATTTTTGACTGGTTCTGGTTACCACTGCTGCCGCTGTTTGCCGTGTTCATCATTTCCGGTGTGGCGGAGACCAACCGGGCACCGTTCGATGTGGCTGAAGGTGAATCCGAAATCGTCGCTGGCTTTCACGTGGAATATTCCGGTGCGGCATTTGCGATCTTTTTCCTGGCCGAATACGCCAACATGATCCTGATTTCCGCGCTGACGGCCGTGCTGTTCGCCGGTGGCTGGCTGTCACCGTTCCAGAACATGGCCATTATCGGCGACACCTTCCTGGGTCAGGGCAGCATTTTCTGGTTCCTGGGCAAAACCGTGTTTTTCATGTTCCTGTTCCTGTGGTGGCGGGCCACTTTTCCGCGTTATCGCTACGACCAGATCATGCGGCTGGGCTGGAAAGTTTTTGTGCCCATCACCCTGGTCTGGGTGATGGTGGCCGCCGTGATGTCGGTATTCGGCGTTATTGACCGGGGTATGTGACGATGAGCGCCATTACACGTTATTTCAAAAGCCTGATGTTGCTGGAACTGGGCAGTGGCCTGGCCGTGACCCTGCGTTATTTCTTCCGTCCCAAATTCACCCTGCGCTTTCCCGAAGAAAAAACGCCCAAATCAAACCGTTTCCGCGGATTGCATGCGCTGCGCCGCTACCCCAATGGCGAAGAACGCTGCATTGCCTGCAAGCTGTGTGAGGCGGTATGCCCGGCACTGGCCATCACCATTGAATCGACCCAGCGCGATGACGGCACACGGCGCACCACGCGATATGACATCGACCTGTTCAAGTGCATTTACTGCGGGTTCTGCGAGGAATCCTGCCCGGTGGACTCCATTGTCGAGACCGGCATCCTGGAATATCACTTTGAAAACCGCGGTGAAAATATCGTTACCAAGCAACAGTTGCTGGCCATTGGCGATCGCTATGAAGCCAGCATTGCCGCCGACCGTCGCCAGGACGCGGCTTACCGCTGAGCGGAGCACCCAATGCCCATTGTTGAAATCGTTTTCTATACGTTTGCCCTGATGCTGACCGGCTCGGCCATCATGGTCATTACCGTGCGCAACCCGGTTTATGCGGCGCTGTTTCTGGTGCTGGCGTTTTTCAGTTCCGCCGCGTTGTGGATGTTGCTGGAAGTTGAGTTTCTTTCCATCGTGCTGGTACTGGTCTACGTCGGGGCAGTGATGGTGCTGTTCCTGTTCGTGGTAATGATGCTGGATATCAATCTGGCGCCGCTGAAGGAAGGCTTCATCCGTTACCTGCCGGTAGGCATTGGCGTGGCCGTGGTTATGGCCGGAGAGTTGCTGATGGTGCTGTGGGCACGGGGCCGCTTTGATGAGTCCGCCTTCCCGATACCCGCACCGCATCCGGATGGCTACAGCAATACCAAGGCGGTAGGTGACTGGCTGTACACCCAGTTTCTGCTGCCATTCGAAGTGGCTGGCATCATCCTGCTGGTGGCCATTATCGCCGCCATCGCGCTGACCCTGAGACAGCGCACCGGCAGCAAGACGCAGAACCCGGCGCGGCAGGTTCAGGTACGCCGTGAAGAGCGTATCCGGCTGGCCAGCATGAAATCAGAACCCCGCCAGGACGCTTGAGGAGACCACCATGCTGACACTGGCCCATTTTCTGACCCTAGGCGCAATCCTGTTCTGTCTCAGCGTCGCAGGGATATTTATCAACCGGAAAAACGTCATCATTTTGCTGATGTGCATCGAGCTGATGCTGCTGGCGGTGAATATGAACTTCGTCGCTTTTTCCCGATTCCTGGGCAATCTTGATGGCCAGGTGTTTGTATTCTTCATCCTTACCGTGGCCGCCGCCGAGGCTGCTATTGGCCTGGCCATTCTGGTGGTGTTGTTCCGTAACCGGGGGACCATCAACGTGACCGAACTCGACGATCTGAAGGGCTGACATGTCTGTTGAAACCACCCTGTTACTGATCCCCCTGTTACCGCTGGCCGCGGCCATTATTGCCGGCCTGTTGCGGGCGCAAGTGGGCCGGGCCGGTGCCCACTGGCTGACCATTATTGGTGTGGCGGTGGCGTTTGTACTGTCAGCCTGGGTGCTGTACCAGCAGGTCTTTGAAGGGCTGGGCAGCCTGAATTACAGCGTCTACACCTGGATGATTTCCGATGGCATCCGCTTCGAAGTGGGCTTCCTGGTGGATCACCTGACCTCACTGATGATGTGTGTAGTCACCTTTGTGTCACTGATGGTGCACGTATACACCGTCGGCTATATGTCGGAAGACCCGGGTTACCAGCGCTTTTTCAGTTATATCGCGCTGTTTACCTTCAGCATGCTGATGCTGGTGATGTCGAACAACTTCCTGCAGCTGTTTTTTGGCTGGGAAGCGGTGGGGCTGGTGTCATATCTGTTGATCGGCTTCTGGTACAAGCGTGAGTCGGCCATCTTCGCCAACCTGAAGGCCTTCCTGGTCAACCGGGTGGGCGATTTCGGATTTTTGCTGGGCATTGCCGGCATCCTGTATGCCACCGGTTCGCTGGATTATGCCGAGGTGTTTGCCCAGGCCCCGGAAATTGCCGGTCAGACCTACAGCATTCTGCCCGGCATGGAATGGCAATTGATCACGGTGATCTGCGTCTGCCTGTTTATCGGTGCGATGGGTAAATCGGCGCAGGCGCCTTTGCACGTCTGGCTGCCTGATTCGATGGAAGGCCCGACACCCATTTCCGCACTGATTCACGCCGCCACCATGGTGACGGCCGGTATATTCATGGTGGCTCGCATGTCGCCGCTGTTTGAGCTCAGTGACGCCGCGCTCAGTTTCGTCATGCTGACTGGCGCGTTCACCGCGCTGGCCATGGGCCTGATCGGCATTGTGCAAAACGACATCAAGCGGGTGATTGCCTACTCCACGCTGTCGCAGCTGGGCTATATGACGGTGGCATTGGGCGTTTCGGCCTATTCCGCCGCCATTTTCCACCTGATGACCCATGCCTTTTTCAAAGCCTTGCTGTTCCTGGGTGCCGGCTCGGTGATTATTGCCCTGCACCACCAGCAGGACATGCGTTTTATGGGCGGGCTGCGCAAGCACATGCCCATCACCTGGCTGACCGCCTGGGTGGGCACCCTGGCGCTGGTGGGCTTTCCGTTGTTATCCGGGTTCTATTCCAAGGATGCCATCATCGAAGCGGTGGCCGAATCGCACCGGTTTGGCAGTTCACTGGCTTACTGGGCGGTATTGCTGGGTGTGCTGGTCACCTCGTTTTACAGTTTCCGCCTGTTGTACCTGGTATTCCACGGCAAGCCGCGCTACACGGTTGACCACGAAGCCGGCGATCATCCACCCGACGGTGTGCTGCAGCACGAGCCACATGAATCACCGTGGGTGGTAACCGTGCCGCTGGTGCTGTTGGCCATTCCCTCGGTGGTGATTGGTTATTTCACTATCGATCCGGTGTTGTTCGGCGGCTGGCTGGATGACGCCATCACGGTATTGCCGCAAAACGATGTGCTGGCTGAGCTGGGCCAGCATTTCCACGGCGGCATGGCCATGGCGCTGCATGCGTTTGGCACCGCGCCGTTCTGGCTGATGATTGCCGGTTTCGTGCTGGCAACCGTGATTTACCGCCTGCAGCCAGCACTGGCGGACCGTCTGAAAAGCCGCATGCCCGGGCTGCATCGCCTGCTGGAAAACAAGTATTACTGGGACGAGCTGTACCAGTCACTGTTTGTTAAGCGCGCCGTGCAACTGGGCCAGGGTCTGTGGGAAAAAGCGGATGCCGGCCTGATTGACGGTTTGCTGGTGAATGGATCGGCGCGGTTGGTCAGCAATGTGGCGGCGCGGGTGCGCCTGTGGCAAAGCGGTTATTTGTTCCAGTATGCGTTTGCAATGATTCTGGGCCTGATTGGAATCCTGGCTGTTTGGGTGGTGGTGTGATGAAGGGGCGGAACTGACATGGAATCGAACTGGCCCGTATTAAGCCTGTTGATCTGGCTGCCCATAATCGGCGGCGCGCTGGTGGCCGCACTGGGGCAACAGAAAGCATCACAGGCGCGCATCCTGTCCTTGCTGGTGTCCCTGCTGACGCTGGCGCTGAGCGTCACGCTGTTCACCGATTTCGATCGTGACACCGCCGCCATGCAGTTCGTGGAACGGCAGCCCTGGATCGACGCGTTCCGCATCGAGTACTTCCTTGGTGTCGATGGCTTTTCCATGCCGCTGATCCTGCTGACCACGTTTTTTGGCGTGTTGGTGGTAATTGCCAGCTGGGAAGTCATCCGCTCACGGGTGCACCAGTACATGGCGTCTTTCCTGGTCATGGAAGGGCTGATGGTGGGCGTGTTTTCGGCGCTGGACGGCTTGCTGTTCTATGTTTTCTTCGAGGCGATGCTGATCCCCATGTTCCTGGTGATCGGTATGTGGGGTGGCCCGCGGCGGGTCTATGCCACCATCAAGTTTTTCCTCTACACCTTCCTGGGCTCGGTGTTCATGCTGGTGGGCCTGATCTACCTGTACCTGCAATCGGGCAGCTGGTCCATTCCTGACTGGCACCAGTTACCGCTCGGTGGTCAGGCGCAAACCTGGCTGTTCCTCGGGTTCCTGGCCGCGTTCTCTGTGAAAATTCCCATGTGGCCGGTGCACACCTGGTTGCCGGATGCGCACGTTGAAGCACCCACCGGTGGTTCGGTCATTCTGGCGGCCATCATGCTGAAAATTGGTGGCTACGGCTTTATCCGTTTCAGCCTGCCGATCACGCCTGATGCCAGCAGCCAGCTGGATTGGCTGATCATTGCCCTGTCGCTGATCGCGGTGGTGTATATCGGCTTCGTCGCGCTGGTGCAACAGGACATGAAAAAGCTGATTGCCTATTCATCCATTTCCCATATGGGTTTTGTCACGCTGGGCCTGTTCATCGCATTTGGTATTTTCCGCAACTCGTCTGACCCGCAAGGGGCGGCGCTGGGTGTGGAAGGCGCGATGGTACAGATGATATCGCATGGGTTTGTGTCCGGCGCGCTGTTCCTGTGCGTCGGCGTGCTTTACGACCGGCTGCACAGCCGCATGATTCGTGATTATGGCGGCGTTGCCAACAGCATGCCGTGGTTTGCGTTCTTTGCCGTGTTGTTCTTTATGGCCAATTCCGGACTGCCGGGTACCAGCGGTTTTGTTGGCGAGTTCATGGTGATACTGGCTTCGTTCAAGGCCAATTTCTGGTATGCCTTCCTCACCGGCCTGAACCTGGTGCTGGGGGCCGCTTACAGCCTGTGGCTGGTCAAACGGGTGATTTTTGGTGACGTGGGCAGCACCGAGGTGGCTGAATTACAGGACATCAACAGGCGCGAAGCCCTGGTGCTTACCACGCTGGCCGCTGCCGTGCTGCTGGTTGGTTTGTGGCCGGCCCCACTGGTCGATGTCATGCATGCTTCGGTAGCGGAACTGCTCGTCCACATCCAGCAATCCAAGCTCCCTGTGATGGGCGCAGTCAGCGCAGGCATTTGAGGTCCGGACTGAAATGAATATGTCAAAAATCTTGCTCGCAGCGCCGGAAATCTGGGTGTTTCTCATGGCCTGCATCATCCTCATTGTGGACCTGTTCCTGCGTGAAGAGCGGCGTGGCATCATCCACCTGCTTGGCATGCTGACCCTGATCTTTGCTGCGATTATTACCCTGCGCGCGGATTACGCGGAAGCCGGGTTGCGATCGGCCAGTGCTTTTGGCGGCAGTTTTCTGCGTGACCCGATGGGCGATGTGCTGAAACTGTTCAGCTACCTGATCCTGGCGTTCGTCTTTATTTACGCCAAGTTCTACCTGCGCCAGTTCCGCATGTTCAGGGCGGATTTTTACACGCTGTCGCTGTTCGCCTTGTTGGGCATCATGCTGCTGATCTCAGCCAACAGCCTGATAATGATCTATCTGGGGCTGGAGCTGACTTCCCTGTCCAGTTACGCGCTGGTGGCCTACGACCGCGATTCACGCCGCGGCTCTGAAGCGGCCATGAAATATTTTGTGCTGGGGTCCATGGCCTCAGGCATGCTGTTATATGGCATGTCGATGATTTACGGTGCCACCGGCAGCCTGGACCTGAACCTGATCGGGGCCGCGGTTTCCTCCGCCGGGCGTGATGATGTCATGCTGGTCTTCGGCCTGGTATTCCTGGTGGTCGGGCTGGCTTTCAAACTCGGCGCGGTGCCGTTCCATATGTGGATACCTGATGTGTATCACGGTGCCCCAGCCGGTATTACCCTGTTGATCGCGGCGTTGCCCAAGATGGCTGCATTCGCGATGACCTTTCGGTTGCTGCAGACGGGTATGGGCAGCCTGCAGGAAGACTGGGGGCAGATGCTGGCGGTGCTGGCGCTGTTGTCCATCGTGCTGGGCAATGTGGCGGCCATTGCGCAAAGCAACATCAAGCGCATGCTGGCCTATTCCACCATTTCGCACATGGGTTTCATGTTGCTGGGTTTCCTGCCCGGGACCAATGCCGGGTTTGGCGCGGCGATGTATTACGTGATTGTCTATTCGCTGATGACGGCGGCCGCATTTGGCATGGTGATTCTGCTGTCTTCGCGCGGGGTGGAAGCGGAAGAGCTGGATGATTTCAAAGGCCTGAACCAGCGCAGCAACTGGTACGCAGCCATCATGGCGATGGTGATGTTTTCGATGGCGGGCGTGCCCGTGTTTGTGGGCTTCTTTGCCAAGTGGCTGGTCATCCAGGCAGCGCTGGAAGCAGGGCTGGTATGGCTGGCGCTGCTGGCAGTCGTGTTCTCGGTGATCGGCGCGTTCTACTACCTGCGGGTGGTGAAGCTGATGTATTTTGACGATCCGAAAACAGAAACTGATATTAATGCGCCGGTGGATTTCCGTGCGGTGCTGTCCCTGAACGGCATCCTTATGCTGGGTCTTGGCATATTCTCCGGTTCGCTGATTGCGGTGTGCATGGCGTCATTTGGGGCCTGATTCCTGCTGCCCGCTGCTTCGGCCCGGCTTGCGGATAAATAACCCGGGCTGAGGCGCGCCAGATGCCGGACCGGATGGCTGTCTGGTTTGGTCCGTCGGTGACCGGCGCTGCTGTTGAAACTGCCGGCAGGCAGCCCCATTTACTAACTGTTCCGGTGGCTGCGGAATAACGGCCGAATATGCTTTTGCTCTGCCGGGAATGGACCAGGGGCCTTGTAATGATTCCCTGGAATCTATATCATTCTCGGCTTGCTGATGCGGGGTGGAGCAGTCTGGCAGCTCGTCGGGCTCATAACCCGAAGGTCGCAGGTTCGAATCCTGCCCCCGCTACCAGTTTTAAGAAAAGGCCCCAGAGGGGCCTTTTTGATATACCGGCGCTGCGTTGCTCCGCAGGCCGGTATCCTGGCGACACAATGGATGATGCAATGATCGAATGAAATCGCATTGAACTGTGATTCACCGCAAGCAGCGGATGGATCACAGACCTGTACCGGTCAGGCCGGGCAGGCTGTTTGTCGCAAGGGGCTGTTACGCCCTTTTTTTGTGCCTGTGAACATGCTCGTGGCCTGAGCCGGAGTGGATTTTGAGTGCTGCCAAACTGACAAAGATGCTGCAACCGCTGGTTGAAGACCTGGGCTATGAATTCGTTGGCCTGGAGTACAGCAGCAACCCGAAAAACCCGGTGCTGGTGTTGTATATCGACAAGCCGGAAGGCATCGCGGTTGAAGACTGTGAGGCCACCAGCCGCGAGGTTGCTGCCTTGCTGGACGTGGAAGACCCGATTCCCGGGCAATACGTTCTGGAAGTGTCCTCTCCCGGGCTGGACCGCCCGTTGTTTACACCGGCGCAGTTTGCACAGTTTGCCGGTGAGGAAGCGCAGATCACCCTGTACGCACCGCAAGATGGCCGGCGCAAGTTCAAGGGAAAAATTCTGGGTGTCGATGGCGAATCGATACGGATCGAGCAGGACGGCGTGGAAGTCACGCTGGAACACGACAATATCACCAAGGCGCGACTGGTGCCCGACTACGACAGCATATTGGCTGACAAGGGTTGAGTGGGGTTCGCGAAAACTGAAATGAAGATCGGACAGAGAGAAATAGCGCGATGAGCAAAGAGATTCTGCTGGTTGTCGATGCGGTATCCAACGAGAAAGGCGTGAGCAAAGATGTGATCTTTGGCGCGCTTGAAGCCGCATTGGCTTCTGCCGCCCGCAAACTGAGTGCGGAAGAGCGCGATGTGCGTGTGTCCATTGACCGCTCTACCGGTGAGTATGAAACCTTTCGCCGCTGGGAAGTGCTGGATGACGACGCCGAGCTGGAGTTTGAAGACAGCCAGCTGAGTTTGTCCGCCGCGCGCGAAATCGACCCGGACATCGAGGTCGGCGGTTTTATCGAAGAGCCGATGGAGAACGCTGAATTTGGCCGTATCGCCGCGCAAACCGCCAAGCAGGTTATCGTGCAGCGGGTACGCGAAGCGGAACGTGCACAGGTGGTTGAAGCTTACAAGGACCGTGCCGGCGAACTGATCAACGGCATCGTCAAGCGGGTGGAGCGCGGTAACGTCTATATCGACCTGGGCGGCAATGCCGAGGCATTTATCTCCCAACGGCACATGATCCAGGGTGAAACCGTACGCCCGGGTGAACGCCTGCGCGCCTACCTGTTCGAAGTGCGTGAAGAGCTGCGTGGTCCGCAGTTGTTTGCCAGCCGCACCATTGTTGAGTTCCTGGTGGCGCTGTTTGAACTGGAAGTGCCGGAAATTGGCCAGGAGCTGATTTCCATCATGGGCGGTGCACGCGACCCGGGCCGTCGCGCCAAGATTGCCGTGCGTTCCAATGACAAGCGCACCGACCCGATCGGGGCCTGCGTGGGCATGCGGGGTTCGCGTGTGCAGGCAGTGTCCAATGAACTGGCCGGTGAGCGTATTGACATCATCCTGTGGGATGACAACCCGGCGCAGTTCGTGGTGAATGCGATGGCACCAGCGGAAGTGGCTTCCATCGTGGTGGATGAAGAAAATCAGTCCATGGATATCGCGGTAGAAGAGTCAAACCTGTCCCAGGCCATTGGCCGCGGCGGGCAAAACGTCCGCCTGGCCGGCGAACTGACCGGCTGGTCACTGAACGTGCTTACCGTGGAGCAGGCCGAGCAGAAAGGCGAGGAAGAGTCGCGCACCATCCTGGAGCGGTTCATGAAACGCCTGGATGTGGGCGAAGACGTGGCCAGCATTCTGGTGCAGGAAGGGTTCAGTAACATCGAGGAAGTGGCGTATGTGCCCGAATCCGAGTTGCTGGGTATCGAGGAATTCGATGAAGAAATCGTCACCGAAATCCGCCGCCGCGCGCGCGATGCACTGCTCACGCAATTGATTGCCAAGGAAGAAGTGCTGGACGAAAACCGTCCCGAAGAGGACCTGATGCACCTTGAAGGCATGACCGAACGGCTGGCTTTCCGGCTGGCGGAAAAGGGCGTGCGCACCCAGGAAGATCTCGCCGAACTGGCAGTAGACGAATTGAAAGACATAGACGAAGAAATGAGCGATGAAGATGCGGCCGCATTAATCATGGCCGCCAGGGCGCCGTGGTTTGCTGAAGACAGCGAATAACAGCATCCAGGCACCCCGGGGTTCAGCAAGGAGTAAATTATGTCGAAGGTAAGCGTTGCACAATTGGCCGAAGTACTCGGCGTGGATGTCAGTAAACTGATTGCGCAACTCAAGGAAGCTGGCATCGACGCCAATAGCGGCGACGAGGCGGTGTCCAATGATGACAAGAAAAAACTGTTGGCTTACCTGCGCGCCAGTCATGGCAAACAGGCCAGTGATGCCACTGCGCCGAAAAGCGTCACCCTGAAACGTAAATCGGTCAGTGAGCTGCGTGTATCCGGCAGTGGTCCGCGGGCGGTTGCGCGCACGGTTAACGTGGAAGTGCGCAAAAAGCGCACCTATGTGAAACGTGAAGTTGCTCAGGAAAAGATGGGCACCGAGTATTCAGACCGGGAAGAAGCCCGCAAGATTCTGGAAGAAACCCGGGCGGCGCGCGCGGAAGAAGAACGCCGTGCGCAGGAAATCGCTGACAAAGCCCGGCTTGAACGTGATGAGGCGGCCCGCCAGCTGGAAGAAGAACAGGCGCGCAAGGATGCTGAAGAGCAAAACCGGCGCGAGGCTGAAGAGCGTGAGCGCGAAGAAGAAGGCCGCCGGCGTGAAGAAGAAGCCGAGCGCCGGCGTGAAGAAGAGCGCGTACGCAAGCTGGCTGAAGAACAGCGCCGGCGTGAAAAGGAAAAGGGCAAAGCCGCAACCCGCTATGGCCGCAAGGAACTGCATGTGGCCGACGGCGCGGTGGCTCGCCGCCGCAAGTCCGGTACGCGCACCAAGCACTCCGCGCGGCCTTCGGAGCACGGCTTTTCCCGCCCCACTGCGCCCGTTACCCGGGAAATTGCAGTGCCGGAAACGATTACGGTCTCTGATCTGGCCAAGCTGATGGCGGTGAAGGCGGCCGAAGTGATCAAGGCCATGATGCAAATGGGCATGATGGTGACCATCAACCAGAGCGTGGATCAGGACACGGCCATCCTGGTGGTTGAAGAAATGGGCCATGCGGCCAGGCCTGCAGAGGAAAAGAACCTGGAACAGGAACTGATCGCCGAGGACGAAGGTGCCGTCAGTGGCGAACAGACCACCCGTCCCCCGGTAGTTACCGTGATGGGCCATGTCGACCACGGCAAGACCTCGCTGCTGGATTACATTCGCAAGGCCAAGATCGCCGAAGGCGAGGCCGGTGGCATTACCCAGCACATTGGTGCCTATCACGTGGAAACCCCGCGCGGCATCATCACCTTCCTCGATACGCCGGGCCATGCCGCATTTACTTCGATGCGGGCGCGTGGCGCGCAGGCAACGGACATTGTCATTCTGGTCGTAGCCGCTGATGATGGCGTTATGCCGCAGACCAAGGAAGCCATCCAGCATGCCCGCGCGGCCGGCGTGCCTATCATCGTGGCCATCAACAAGATTGACCGCGAAGAATCGGATATCGACCGTGTCAAAATGGAGCTGTCCAAGGAAGAGGTGATTGCCGAAGACTGGGGTGGCGAAGATATTTTTGTCAATGTATCGGCCAAAACAGGAGCGGGTATTGATGAATTGCTGGATGCCATCCTGCTGCAGGCCGAGGTGCTTGAACTGAAAGCCGTGGTGGATTCACGCGCCCGCGGTATCGTGATCGAGTCCAGCCTGGACAAGGGTCGCGGCCCGGTTGCTACCTTGCTGGTCCAGCAGGGCACGCTGAACCGCGGCGACATGATCCTGGCTGGCCAGGAGTATGGCCGCGTGCGCGCACTGTTTGATGAAAGCGGCGAAGCCATTGAGTCGGCCGGTCCGTCCATGCCGGTGGTGATGCTGGGTCTTTCCGGTGTGCCCCAGGCTGGCGACGAAATGCTGGCGGTGAGCAACGAGCGCAAAGCCCGCGAAGCAGCCAGCCAGCGCCAGGACAGGACGCGTGAAGACCGGTTGGCAAGGCAACAGGCAGCCAACCTGCAGAACCTGTTCGAAAGCATGGGCAAGGATGAGCAAATTGCCGTGAATCTGCTGATTCGCGCCGATGTGCAAGGCAGTGTGGAAGCGCTGCGTGATGCCCTGACCAAATTGAGCAACGATGATGTCGTGGTGAATGTCGTGGCTTCAGGTGTGGGTGCCATCACCGAATCCGACGCCTCACTGGCCCAGGCATCGAATGCCATCATCATTGGCTTTAATGTGCGCGCCGACAATGCCGCGCGCAAGGCCATCCAGGAAAATGAGCTGGACCTGCATTATTACAGTGTTATCTACGACGCCATTGACGAGGTCACCAAGGCCATCAATGGATTGTTGGGTACCGAGGTGAAAGAACAGATACTGGGCCTGGCCGAGGTCAAAGATGTATTCCGTTCGTCCAAGATGGGCGCCATTGCCGGCTGCCTGGTGGTAGAGGGCGTGGTGCGGCGCAAGAACCCGATCCGCGTGCTGCGCGATAACGTGGTGATCTTCGAAGGGGAACTTGAATCCCTGCGCCGCTTCAAAGACGAGGCCAACGAAGTGCAGTCCGGAACCGAGTGCGGCATTGGCGTGAAGCAATACAATGACGTGCGGCCCGGCGATCAGATCGAATGCTTCGAGCGCATCGAAGTGGCCAAAACCCTGTAGGCCGCGCAGATGCCTCGCGAATTCAACCGATCGGAACGGGTGGCCGGACAGTTACGCCGGGAACTGGCGCAGCTGATCCAGCAGGAAGTCAAGGATCCTGCGCTGGGTTTTATTGGCCTGTCGGATGTCGAAGTAACGCGTGATCTGGCCCATGCCAAGGTGTATGTCACGGTGTTCGAAGCCGACAAGGCAGCCGACAGCCTGGACGCATTGAAACGGGCAGCCGGTTTCCTGCGGCGCCGGCTCGGCCAGGAAATGCGCATCCGCAGCGTGCCCGAACTGCATTTCCACCATGATGCTTCGGTGGAGACCGGGCAGCGTATGGATAGCCTGATCGACGCGGCAATAGCCTCGGACCGCGTACCGGACGAGAACGAAGACAACCCGGAAGACTGATGGTCCGGAGGCGCAATGCCCGGGACGTGCATGGCATCGTCCTGCTGGACAAACCGGCTGGCTACTCCTCCAACCAGGCGGTGCAGGCGGTGCGCCGCTTGTTCAATGCCCGCAAGGCCGGCCACACCGGCACGCTGGACCCGTTCGCCACCGGAATGTTGCCCGTTTGTCTGGGCGAAGCCAGTAAAACAGCGGCTCATATGCTGGAGGCGTCCAAAGCCTACCGGGCAACAGCGGTGCTGGGTGAAGCCAGGACCACCGGAGATATTGAAGGAGAAGTCATACAGCAGCAGGCTGTGCCGCAGCTGGATGAGGCGGCAATCCATGCTGTTCTGGCTGAATTTATCGGCCCGGTCTCGCAGGTGCCGCCGATGTACTCCGCGCTCAAGTTCGAGGGCAGGCCACTGTATGAGTTGGCCCGGCAGGGCATCACGGTGGAGCGTAAGGCCCGTGAAGTAACCATTCACCGCCTGACGCTGCTGCGCTGGCAGTCCCCCGTGCTGGAATTTGAGCTTGAGTGTTCCAAGGGCACCTATGTGCGCACCCTGGCCGAAGACATCAGCGCCAGGCTCGGAACGTGCGGGTATCTGAAACAGCTTCGGCGCCTGTGGGTGGAACCGTTTGACGCAGCGCAGATGGTTGATCTCGCAAGCCTGGAGCAGGCACTCGAGCGCAATGACACCAGCGCCGTGCTGCTGCCTGTGGATGCCGGTTTGCCGTCCTGGCCGGTGGTTCGTCTGGACGAGGAGAATACCGCCCGGTTTTTGCACGGCAACCCGGCCCTTGGCGGCTCCGCGCCCGGCATGTGCCGCGTGCAGGGCAGTGATGGCGGACTGATTGGCCTGGGTGAATGCGGTGATACGGGCACGGTGCGGCCGCGGCGGGTGTTTGTATGGGGCGGCAGCCAGCCGGAAAAACCGCCCGATTGATAATTTTACTTGTTTAGTACCGGCTTCACCGTTAGAATAGCCGGCTAATTTCAACCGGGGCTTCGAAGTTTTTGCAAAGACCCACATCCGGCGGCCAGAAGGCCAATAGATGTCTGATTTACCGGGTTTTTTCAAAGGCTTCGCGGCTCTAGATATGGAGACTGAACCATGTCTTTTGATGCAGAAGCAAAAAGCAAGATCGTTAGTGAATACAAGCAGTCAGAGAATGACACGGGCTCACCAGAAGTCCAGGTCGCATTACTGACCGGGCGTATTCAGCACCTGACGGACCATTTCAAAACCCACAAGGGTGATCACCATTCGCGGCGCGGTTTGCTGCGCATGGTCAATCAGCGTCGCAGCCTGCTGGACTATCTGAAAAAGAAAGACCTGCAGCGCTATCGCACCTTGATTGAACGTCTCGGTCTTCGTCGCTAATTTTTGCATCAAGACGCGGCAAACACTCCGGCAGCACATGGGTTCTGCTGGAGTTTTTGCGTACACGGCCTTAAACCAATGAAAGCAGGGAACGTCCAGTGCAAAAACTGAAAAAAACCTTCAAATACGGTGACCAGGAAGTCACGCTCGAAACCGGGCAAGTGGCGCGGCAGGCTGACGCCGCAGTCATGGTCACCATGGCAGACACCGTTGTCATGGTCACGGTAGTGGCACAGAAAGAAGCTGACCCCGGTCGCCCTTTCTTTCCGCTGACTGTTAACTACCAGGAAAAATTTTATGCCGCCGGTCGCATTCCGGGCGGTTTCTTCAAACGCGAAGGGCGTCCAACTGAAAAGGAAACCCTGACCTGCCGCCTGATTGACCGTCCCATCCGGCCGCTGTTCCCCAAGGGCTTCATGAACGAAGTCCAGGTCATCGCCACGCTGATGTCATCCAACCCTGAAGTGGATGGTGATATCCCGGCACTGATCGGTACCTCAGCCGCATTGGCCCTGTCCGGCATACCGTTCAACGGCCCCATCGGTGCGGCCCGCGTTGGTTATATCGGTGGCGAATACGTGCTCAACCCGACGGCCACGCAACTGCAAGAGTCTGCGCTTGACCTGGTGGTTGCCGGTACCGAGAAAGCCGTACTGATGGTTGAGTCCGAGGCCAAACTGTTGTCGGAAGACGTCATGCTGGGCGCGGTTACATTTGGTCACCAGGCCATGCAAACCGTGGTTCAGGCCGTGCGCGAACTGGCCGCTGAAGCTGCTGCGCAGTCATGGGACTGGCAAGCCGCTGAAGTGGACGCGGATCTTCTGGAAAAAGTCAAAGCGGCTGCCGAGCCGGGTCTGAAAGACGCCTATGCCATCGCTGACAAGATGCAGCGCCGCGATGCCATTGCAGCAGTCAAGAACAGCGTGATTGAAAGCCTGTGCCCGGAAGGTGATGAAACCGCAGCGGCCAAAGGCACTGTGTCGGAGCTGTTGTACAAGGTGGAAAAAAGCCTGGTACGCGAACACATCCTGTCGGGTAACCCGCGCATTGATGGCCGTGATCTGAGCACAGTACGTCCGATCTCGGTTGAATGTGGCGTGTTGCCACGCGCCCACGGTTCCGCGCTGTTCACGCGTGGCGAAACCCAGGCCATCGTGGCCACCACGCTGGGCACCATGCGCGATTCCCAGATCATTGATGCGGTAAACGGCGAATACAAAGACCCGTTCATGCTGCATTACAACTTCCCGCCTTTCTGCGTAGGTGAGACCGGTTTCATGAGTGGCCCCAAGCGCCGTGAAATTGGCCATGGCCGGCTGGCTCGCCGCGGCGTGGCAGCGGTACTGCCGAGCATTGAAGAGTTTCCATACGTGTTGCGCGTGGTTTCGGAAATTACCGAATCCAATGGCTCCAGCTCGATGGCTTCCGTGTGTGGCACATCGCTGTCCCTGATGGATGCGGGCGTTCCGGTCAAGCAGCCGGTGGCCGGTATCGCCATGGGCCTGATCAAGGAAGGCGACCGCTTTGCCGTGCTGTCCGACATCCTGGGTGATGAAGATCATCTGGGCGACATGGACTTCAAGGTAGCCGGAACCCAGGATGGCATCACTGCGTTGCAGATGGACATCAAGATCGAAGGCATTAACGAAGAGATCATGAAAATTGCGCTGGCCCAGGCCAAAGAAGGCCGCAATTTCATTCTCGGCGAGATGAACAAGGTCATTGATGCACCGCGCAATGAAATGTCTGAATTCGCGCCACGCCTGATGACCATCAAGGTGCATCCTGACAAGATCCGCGATGTAATCGGCAAGGGCGGGGTTACCATCCGCGCGATTACCGAAGAAACCGGCACCACCATTGATATCGCCGATGACGGCACCGTGACGATCGCATCCGTAAACAAGGAAGCAGCCGAAGCGGCACGCAAACGCATCGAGCAGATTACCGCCGATATCGAACCGGGCCAGGTGTTTGAAGGCAAGGTCATCAAGATCATGAACTTCGGCGCCTTCGTTACCTTGACCCCGGGCCGTGATGGCCTGGTGCATATTTCACAGCTTTCCGATGATCGCGTGGAAAATGTCACCGACGTGGTCAAAGAAGGTGACACCGTCAAGGTCAAGGTATTGGAAGTGGACAAACAGGGACGCATCCGCCTGTCCATGAAAGCGGTTGCCGCGGAAGCCTGATCTGAGCGGTTTTCGCTGAAGCAATGCAAAACGCCCGGCTTGTCCGGGCGTTTTTTTTACTGCAGCCAGGCCATGCCAGTTCAGCGTCCGGCGCCCGGGAACGCGAACCATGCAAGCTTCGGGACGCGGCTGATCAGGCTATATTTCATCGTCTGTTTCACCGGCAGGACGGGTTCAGGTTGTCTGGCGGAGAGAGAAGTACAAAAAAGTGAAAATCGGGTGGGAAACCGGGGCGGATTCCAGTTAAACTGCGCCGATGCCATTGGTCGAACATCTGCAACTCCCCACGTTTTCCCGTCTGCGCCAGCAAGGGCAGGAAGTGCTCACCCTGGATCGTGCGCTGCGCCAGGACATCCGCGAACTGCACATCGGTTTTCTGAACATGATGCCGGATGCTGCACTGGAAGCCACCGAGCGGCAATTCATTCACCTGGTGGGTAACTGCAATCGCATCGCGCAGTTTTATGTCTACCCGTTTTCGCTGCCCGGCTTGCAGCGCAGCAAAAAAACGCTGGAATACATTGATCGCTATTACTGCACGTTTGAACAGTTGCGGGAACAGGGCCTGGATGCGCTGATCATCACCGGCGCCAACGTGGCCAATCCTGCGCTGGACCAGGAGCCATTCTGGCAACCTCTGGTGGAGGTCATCCAGTGGGCTGAAAATCAGGTGTCATCCATTCTGTGCTCCTGTCTGGCAACGCATGCCCTGCTGAAATATCGCCACGGTATCGAGCGCCGGCCGCTGCCACAGAAACGCTGGGGAGTGTTCAGCCACCGCGTGTGTGAGCCGGCTCACCCCTTGCTGCGCGATATCAATACCCGCTTTGATGCGCCGCATTCGCGTTACAATGACATTTCGCGGGCACAACTGGAGCAGGCGGGCCTGACCGTGCTGGCTGAAGGCGAAGAAGGCGGGGTACACCTGGCCACCAGTGCAGACGGAATTCGCGCTATTTATTTCCAGGGGCACCCCGAATACGACCGCAACAGCCTGTTGAAGGAATACCGCCGGGAGCTGAAGCGCTATCTGGCGGGTGAGTTGCCGGCGCCTCCACCGCTTCCGGACCATTATTTTTGTTCCGAGGCTCGCGTCATCGTCGATGACTACGTCAGCCAATGTCAGGCGGCGTGTCAACAGGGTCATGAAATACCCGGGGGGCTGGAGCCGTTGCTCGATGCCTTGCTGGACAATACCTGGGGAGATACCGCCAAAGCCATTTTCAACAACTGGCTGGGCCTGGTTTACCAGGTAACCAATCTGGACCGCACCCGCCAGTTCATGCCCGGAGTAGACCCGCAAGACCCGCTGGGGCTGCAGGCCGCCGCCAACAAGAAACAAGGAGTAGATTCATGAAAGACCAAACCCTGGCGCTTCACGCCGGTTTCAAGGCTGACCCGACCACCAAGGCCGTATCGGTGCCCATTTACCAGACCGTTGCCTACGAATTCGACAGTGCGCAACACGGCGCCGACCTGTTCAATCTGGCCGTGCCCGGTAATATCTACACGCGCATCATGAACCCCACCACCGATGTGCTGGAACAGCGTTGCGCCGCACTGGAGGGAGGGCTGGCTGGCCTCGCTTTAAGCGCTGGCAGCGCCGCGGTTAATTATTCCATCCTGAACATTGCAGAGCAGGGCAATAACGTGGTCAGCGTGCCGTTGCTGTATGGCGGCACGTACACCCTGTTCCGGCACATGTTGCCGCGGCAGGGTATTGAGGTTCGATTTGCCAAGGACGACTCGCCGGCCAGCCTGGAAAAGCTGATTGATGACAAGACCTCGGCGGTATTTTGTGAATCCATCGGCAACCCGGCGGGTAATATTGTTGACCTGGAAGCACTGGCGGAGATGGCGCATGCCCATGGCGTGCCGCTGATCGTGGATAATACGGTGGCCACGCCGGTGCTGATCAAGCCGATCCAGTACGGTGCGGACATCGTGGTGGAGTCACTGACCAAGTACATGGGCGGTCATGGCAATTCGCTGGGCGGTGTGATTGTGGACAGTGGCAAATTCCCCTGGGCCGAGCACCCGCAGCGCTTCCACATGCTGAATGAGCCGGAAGAGTCGTATCACGGTGTGGTCTATACCGAGGCGATGGAAGAGGCGGCCTATATCGCCCGGGCCCGCACCGTACCCCTGCGCAACACGGGTTCGGCCATCAGCCCGATGAACGCGTTTATGATACTGCAGGGCATGCAAACCCTGCCTTTGCGCATGGAGCGGCATTGTGACAACGCGCTGGCCGTGGCCAAATACCTGCAAGATCATCCGCGGGTTGAATGGGTCAGTTTTGCCGGTTTGCCCGATTCCCCGTATTACGATTTGGCGCAGAAATACACCAATGGCCGGCCGTCAGCACTGATGACTTTTGGTATCAAGGGTGGTTTCGAGGCTGGGGTAAAATTTTATGATGCGCTGGACATGTTTCTGCGCCTGGTAAATATAGGTGATACCAAGTCACTGGCTGCGCATCCGGCATCCACCACCCACCGGCAGTTATCAG
>JBFIHZ010000005.1:0-41590 GCA_041601535.1 Lysobacterales bacterium
CGACAACCAACCGGTCACCGCCCACCCCGACCAAACTTGCCCGCCAGCAAGAATCTGGACCGTTGGGGTAGGAGCGAGCGCGTGCAGCCGCCTTCGCCAATGCGCGACAGCGCACTGGCGGAGCAGGCAAACAAGCAAGCGACATCCCGCCCACTTACTAGCACCGCATAAAAAAAGCCCCGGCGGGGCCGGGGCTTGAAAGCGTATCGCTAAAGGCATAGAAGTGTGGGGACTGCCTGTCTAGAGGTGCGATACGCTAGGCACAGTCAACTTACACACTTAGCTTAATGATTTGGCGTTAAGAAACTGTGAACGGATCGTTTCGAATTCGTAATAGTTCGGAAAACGGCCGAATAACGTTCAGGCAGCCTGTTTTGCAGCCTTTTTCAGGTGCACCATCAACAGGGAAATGGCCGCAGGTGTGACGCCGGGTATGCGTGCGGCCTGGCCAATGGTGGCCGGTCGCGCGGCGGCCAGTTTTTCCGCCACTTCAGCGGAAAGCCCTCGCACCGCTGAAAAATCGAAACTGTCTGATATTTCCTGTGATTCATGGCGGAGGCGGCGGGCAATTTCATCAGACTGCCGATCCAGATAGCCCGCATACCTGACCTGGATTTCCACCTGCTGCGCCACGCTGGCATCATCCACCCCCGGGCCGATGCCGTCGATGCCGACCAGGTCCGAGTAAGCCAGTTCCGGACGCTTCAGCAAATCCAGGGCACGGGATTCCTTGCTCAGGCGAATGCCGTAACGGGCCGTCAGGGCCTGCCCCAGTGCGTTATCCGGAGTGAACCAGATGTCCTGTAAACGGCTGGCTTCAGCCTGAATTGCCTCACGCTTGCGGCTGAACGACTCCCAACGCCGGTCATCCACCAGCCCCAGTGCCCGTCCCGCTTCGGTCAAACGCAGGTCTGCGTTGTCTTCACGCAGCTGCAAACGGTATTCAGCGCGGCTGGTGAACATACGGTAGGGTTCCAGCGTACCCTGGGTGACCAGGTCATCAATCATCACGCCGATATACGCCTGGTCCCTGCGCAGCGTCCAGCGGTCCTGGCCTTGAGCCAGCCGGGCCGCATTGGCCCCGGCCACCAGGCCCTGCGCGGCAGCCTCTTCGTAACCGGTCGTGCCATTGATCTGACCGGCGAAGAACAAACCAGCGACATGCCGTGTTTCCAGGCTGGGGTGCAACTCGCGGGGATCAAAAAAGTCGTACTCAATGGCATAGCCGGGCCGGGTAATAAAGGCGTTTTCAAAACCACGAATGGAATGCACCAGGTCCAGCTGCACGTCAAACGGCAGGCTGGTGGAAATTCCATTGGGATACAGTTCGTGGGTATTCAGCCCTTCCGGCTCTATGAAAATCTGGTGACTGCCGCGCTCGGCGAAACGTACCACCTTGTCTTCAATCGACGGGCAATAGCGCGGCCCCACTCCCTCAATCGCGCCGCTGTACATGGGCGAGCGGTGCAGTGCGCGGCGGATAATCTCGTGGGTGCGCTCCGAGGTATGGGTTATCCAGCAGCACACCTGCTGCGGATGATCGTCGCTTGAACCCATATAGGAAAAGACCGGACGCGGTTCATCGCCAGGCTGCAGCTGCAAATCGCTGAAATCCACGGTTTTGCCATCAATTCGTGGTGGCGTTCCGGTTTTCAGCCGGGCCGTGGTGAAGGGCATTTCGCGCAGCCGCGCCGCCAGCGTGTTGGCGGGCGGATCGCCTGCGCGGCCGCCCTCGTGCGAAGTTTCGCCGACGTGTATTCTGCCCGCCAGGAAGGTTCCGGCGGTCAACACCACCGCGGCCGCATGAAATTCGAGCCCGGTGGCGGTGCGCACACCGCTGACCCGGTCAGCGCTTAACAGCAAATCATCCACCGCCGCCTGAAACATGAACAGGCCGGGCTGTTGCTCTACCGCCTTGCGGATAAAAGCCCGGTACAAGGCACGGTCACACTGCGCCCGGGTGGCTCTTACCGCTGGCCCTTTACTGGAATTGAGGGTGCGGAACTGGATGCCTGCAGCATCCGCCGCATGCGCCATGATGCCGCCCAGTGCATCAATTTCCTTTACCAGGTGGCCTTTGCCGATACCGCCTATGGCCGGATTACAGCTCATCTGACCAATGGTTTCGATGTTATGCGTCAGCAGCAAGGTGGACGCGCCGGCCCGCGCCGAGGCGAGCGCTGCTTCGGTGCCGGCATGGCCGCCACCAATCACGATGACATCGAAAGTATTGTTGGCTGTTTTAGCGTGGTTTACCACGGCGGCTTACCCGGCGAAAAAGGGGACATATTCTAACGGAAATCAACCAGATAATGCATTATTCCGTGGAAATCAGCACGCCGCGGCCAGCGCCAGGGCCGTCAGCCCTGGGGGTCAATCGTCGCGCGTACGGTCTGACCCTCTGGCCCTTCCTGAGTTGCCGCGCGTGGACATGCGCGGACTGCGGTAACTGCCGCTGGAAGGCTCAGGGCGGGACGGCGGAGTATAGGCCGGTGCGGCCGCAGGCGCGGACGGAACGGGCCTGGTGGCCCCACGCGGCTGGACTCGGGGGGTGGACACAGGCCGGGTGTTGACCGGGGCTACCACGGCGCCCGGCGCCGGCTGTTGCGTTGGCTGTTGTGTTGGCTGCTGCCCGGGTTGTGGGCGGGTGGGCTGTGTTCTGTTGGGCCCGACTTTATTTTCACTGCCACTGACAATTACCATGCCGCGGTCACGGCCTCCACTGGATGGCGCTACTGACACCCTGCGTTGCGTTGCCACCGGCTGATCCGGCCGGGACCGCTGCCGGTCGCGAGACATGCCATCGAGATCACGGCCACCGCGGTCCAATCCGCCCCGGTATTCACCACCGGTGGCCAGACCACCGCGGCTGCCGGCGGGTGGGGGCGCGCGCCGGCCGGTGGCACCATAACCCCGGTTGTAATAGGCGTGACGATAAGACGGCCAGTACGGGTGGTAGCCGCCATACCAGCCACCCCAGGCGTAATGGGGCCGATACCAGGGGTGCCAGGCATACGGGCCATACCAGCCGGAATAATAATGCGGGTAGTACCATGGGCCGTAATAGGGATAGCCAAAGCTCATCCCGAACGTAAATGCAGAGCCGCGTGATGGACGGTAGTGATGATTACCGAAATAGAAGTAATCCATCGACCACCACGGGTACCAGGCGGCATCGGAATAGACTATGTGGGTGGTATAGCTGCCGCTGTAATTACCGTAACCGTCATCGTAGGCGTCATCGTAACCGTCGTACGCGCCGTCCTCGGCATATACTTCGTAGTCCGACTCGACCACCGGGTGATGCGAAGTAACACATCCGGTGAGGATAACAGCCAGCAACAAGGTGGTCGGTGTGGACAGCAAACGGGTTAAGAGATACCGCTTCACTATTTTGCCCCAGATAAATATGGAATACGCTCCATGATGGCATGGAGATTAGCATGTTCCGGCTGAACCTTGCCTGAATATCGCTGTAAGCCATTAGAATCATTACCGGTCCATATGGTTCCCCGTAACCCTGGCGGAACCCGGGTCGGGTCAGTCATGACAACAGAGGATTCCGGTACAGATGAGCCAGACCATTCAGGAAATTCAGGGCTATGCCATCGTGGTGAATAAAGTGGCATTTGTCACCCGCGTGTTCAAGGCCGAGCAGGACGAAGGCTACCAGTTCAATATTGGCATGCTCGGTGATGTGCGGCTGTCACCGCGCTTTCCCACCCGGCACGATGCGGACCTGGAGCGCGAGCTGCTGTTAAAAGCCATACGCGAAGAATGAAGTCGGCGATATGGCCAGCGGCATACGCGGCCGGAGACAGGCCAGGCCTGCCCGCCAGCCTGGCTTACGCCGTTGCAAGCTTCAACGCGTTACCCACAATCTCGGCCACATCAGCACTGAGTTCCGGTGTCGCTGCAATGCGCTGCAGTTCCGCCTGGATCAGCTGCTGACGGTCGGCGTCATAGCGTTTCCAGCTGTTGAACGCACCCACCATGCGTGCCGACACCTGCGGATTGAGCCGGTTCAACTCAATAACCCGGTCAGCCAGGAAGCGGTAACCTGCCCCGGATGCGGTGTGAAAACCGGTGGGGTTGGACATGGAAAAAGCGCCGACCAGCGAACGCACTTTGTTGGGGTTGGTGAGGCTGAATGCAGGGTGATCCATCAGACCAACCACCCGCTCAACCGTTCCGGCACCCGGCTGCATGGCCTGCAGCGCGAACCACTTGTCCATCACCAGCGGATCATGCGACCAGCTTTGCTCAAACGAAGCCAGCGCTGCGTCGGCTTCATCCGCCGAAACAAATACCAGGCTTCCCAGAGCGGCCAGGGTATCGGTCATATTGTCGCTGGCCGCCAGTTGCGCGGTGGCCAGGCCAACATCCTGCTCGTTTTCCACCAGGTAGGAGAGACACAGGTTTTTCAGGCTGCGGCGGGCCACCGACGGCGCTGAGTTTTCGTACGGCTCCGCCAGGTTCAGGCGATGGTAAACCTCCAGGAATTCATCCCGCAGACCAGCCGCCAGGGCTTGTTTGACGAACCGCCGGGCGGCGTGAATGCCGTCGACATCAATCACCGGCAGCTGTTCGCCCAGGTATAACTCGCCCGGCAGGCTCATGGCTTCCGCCAGCAAGGCCGGATCCGCTTGCTGATCCGTCAGCAGGGTAAGAAACGCCTGTTGCAGGGGTTGGCTCAGCTGCATGTCCTTGCCTGCGCCAAGACGCTGGCAATTGCCGATGATTTCCTGTTGCGCCAACAGTTGTGCGGCTTCCCAGCGGATGAACGGGTCGGGGTCGTGCTGCATCAGCACGGATAATTCTTCTGCGCTGTAATCACAGTGCAATTTGACTGGCGCGGAAAAATCCCTCAACACCGCGGGCACCGGATTGCACGGCACATTCTCAAATACGAACGTCTGCTCGCTTTCCCGCAGCTGCAGCAGGCGTGTGGTGGCACCGGCAACGTCCTCACCGGCTAACTGCAACGGTATTTCCTCGCCCGCTGGGGTCAACAGGCCCACCGCCACTGGTATCAGCAAATCCTGCTTGATCGGCTGGTCGTGCGTGGGCGGGGTGTGTTGCGACAGGTGCAGAGTGAACTTGCGCTGCTGCGCATCGTACTCACGCCGCACGGTCACCTCTGGCGTGCCTGACTGGCCATACCAGCGGCCAAACTGCTGCAGGTCGGCGTCATTGGCATCGGCCATGGCGGCGAGGAAATCATCGCAGGTGACTGCCTGGCCGTCGTGCCGCTGGAAGTACAGCTTCATGCCTTTCTGAAAGCCTTCCTCGCCCAGCAGGGTATGGTACATGCGGACAATCGTGGCCCCTTTCTGATACACCGTCATGGTGTAGAAATTATTGATTTCCTGGTATTGGTCGGGCCGGATGGGGTGGGCCATCGGGCCACAGTCCTCGGGAAACTGGCGGCTGCGTAACTCGCGCACGTCCTGGATCCGCTTGACGGCGCGGGACTGCATGTCGGAGGTAAACTCCTGGTCGCGGAAAACCGTCAGGCCTTCCTTCAGCGTGAGCTGAAACCAGTCCTGGCAGGTCACCCGGTTGCCAGTCCAGTTATGGAAATACTCGTGACCTATCACCGCTTCAATGCCCTGGTAATCGGCGTCCGTGGCAGTATCCGGCCGGGCCAGAACATACTTGGAATTGAAGATATTCAGTGACTTGTTTTCCATCGCCCCCATGTTGAAATCATCGGTGGCAACGATGTTATAGATGTCCAGGTCATATTCCAGATCAAAACGGTCTTCGTCCCATTTCATCGAGTTGATCAGCGACTCCATGGCATAGTCGCACTTGTCCAGGTTCTGCTTTTCGACATACACACGCAAGGTAACCTTGCGCCCGCTCCGGGTGGTGAAATGGTTTTCGATATGCGCCAGATCGCCGGCCACGAGCGCAAACAGATAACAGGGCTTGGAGTGCGGGTCCTGCCAGCGCACCCAGTGCCGCCCATCCGCCAGTTCACCAGATTCCACCGCGTTGCCATTGCTCAACAGAACCGGGTAACGTGCTTTGTCGGCCACCAGCGTGACGTCGTAACGGGTCATTACATCGGGCCGGTCAGGGAAATAGGTGATTTTGCGAAAGCCCTCGGCTTCGCACTGGGTGAGCAAAAATTCGCCGGACGGATACAGGCCTTCCAACGCCGTATTGGCTTCCGGGCGCGTACGCACCACGGTGGTTACCGTGCATTCCGCCGGAGCCTGGTGTATGACCAGCCGTTCCGCCTCCACGGTATACTCATCCGCCATCAGCACCTGGCCATCCACCGACAATTCAACCAGCTCGAGATTCTGGCCGTCGAGAACGATTTCCCGGCTTTCACCGAGGGCGGAAAGGCGCATTTCCGCAGAAACGGTAGTCACGTCATGCGCTATATCAAAACGCAGTTCCACCGCTGCAAGCCGCCATGGGTAGGGCGAATAGTCCAACCGCCGGACCGGCTGGCGTGCGTTACCTTCTTTCATGTGATTTATCCGTTACGTATTCGGTTGTTTGCCGTATAAACACAGACTGGTTTTACGGCCTAAAGGGCCAGTATTATAGGCTGTTCAAACAGACACCGCATCGTTCGCACCGAGGAACTGTCAATCGCCATGCACACCACCCACGGCACGCTGGATATCCCGGATATCGAAGATATTCACCTGGCACATGCACGCATCCGCAAAAACGTCCGCCAAACACCTTCCTTCGAAGATGAGGATCTGAGTACCGCGCTGGGTTGCCGGCTGGTGTGCAAATGCGAGAACCTGCAACGCACCGGATCATTCAAACTGCGCGGTGCCAGCAATGCGGTTGCCCGCCTGCGGGAACAGGGCATCGAAGGACCGGTGGCCACGCATTCGTCGGGTAACCACGGCGCCGCGTTGGCGCTGGCGGCACGGCTGGATGGACGCGAAGCGCATGTGGTGATGCCAGAAAATGCTTCCGCGGTCAAAGTGGAAGCAGTGCGCCAGCATGGCGCGACCGTGCATTTCTGCGCGCCCGGCCACCAGGACCGGGAAGCCGGCCTGGCCCGGCTGGTGGCCCGCGGCCATATCCCCATCCCGCCCTTTGACCATGCCGATATCATTGCCGGCCAGGGCACGGCCGCACTGGAGTTATGGCAATTCCGCCCCGAGCTGGATGTGCTGGTGGCGCCGGTGGGTGGAGGCGGCTTGATCGCCGGCAGCTCAATCGCCACCGCTTCGCGCGGGGTAACGGTATACGCGGCAGAGCCGGCCGGGGCGGCCGATACCGCAGCCAGCCTGGAGCAGGGAGAGCGGGTAACCCAATGGCCCATCGACACCATTGCCGATGGCTTGAGGGCGCTGGTAGGCAAGCGCAATTTCGCGGTGATTCAGTCCGGCGTCAAACAGGTGCTGACGGCAGATGACGATGAAATACGCCAGGCCATGATGCTGTTCTGGCACCACACCCGCATGCTTATTGAACCGTCTTCAGCGGTGGTGATAGCGGCTATCATGAAACACCGGGATCTGTTCGCCGCACATGCCGTCGGTGCCATTATTACCGGTGGAAACATCACGCCACAGGAATGGACCCGGCTGACCATGCAGAGCCCTTCCCCATGACCCAACGCTGCAGCTGGGCTGGCACAGATCCACTGTATGTCAGCTACCACGATAACGAGTGGGGCAGGCCACTGAGCGATGAAAACGGGCTGTTCGAAATGCTCACGCTGGAAGGTGCGCAGGCGGGATTAAGCTGGCTGACCATCCTGCGCAAACGGCAAGGTTACCGCGAAGCATTTGCCGGTTTTGACCCCCAGCGTGTGGCTGGTTTCAGTGAACAGCGGCTGCAGCAACTGGTGCAAAACCCGGCCATTGTGCGGCATCGCGGCAAGATCGATTCCACCATCAACAACGCCCGGCGCATTTTGGCGCTGTGGGATTCCGGCCGCACCCTGAGTGAAACCCTGTGGTCGTTTGTCGATGGTCAGCCAGTGCAAAACCACTGGACTTCAATGGCGCAAGTGCCTTCCAGCACGCCGGCATCAAGCGCCATGAGCCGCCACCTGAAGAAGCTGGGCTTCCGGTTTGTGGGTGAAACCACGTGTTACTCGTTGATGCAAGCGGCCGGCATGGTAAACGATCATCTGGTGGACTGCCCCGAGCACCCCACCTGCCAGAAGCTGTCCCGCTGAAGCAGCCGCCGTTTGCATACCCCGTCAGCCGGAATTCGGCCCGGCTGGCAGCACGGATGTCAGGCTAAGCCGGTCAACGCCAGTGCGGTACGGCCGGGGAAATGATAATGCGTCGGGTTAATCGCGGAAATTGGTGAATTGCAAGGCCAGCCCGAGCTCCGCCTCTTTCAGCAGTGCGATGGCCGCCTGCAGATCGTCCCGTTTTTTGCCGGTTACCCGCACCTGTTCGCCCTGGATCTGGGCCTGAACCTTGAGTTTGCTGTCTTTCAACAAGCGCACCATTTTGCGTGCGACGTCCGAATCGATGCCTTCGCGCACCGTTACCTGCTGGGTGGCTGTTTTGGCCTGTATCACCGGCTCGGAACGGTCCAGGCTGATAATATCCACACCACGTTTGACCAGCTTGTTGCAGAGAATGTCGTACATCTGGTCCAGCTGAAACTCAGTCTGGCTGTGCAGGCTCACCTGCGTGCCCGTCAACTCGATTTTCGAACCACTGCCCTTGAAATCAAACCGGGTGCTTACTTCCCGGTTGGCCTGGTCAACTGCATTACTCAATTCGTGATGATTGACTTCCGATACCGCATCAAAAGAAGGCATAACCGTATTCCTGGGAGCTACTGAACCTGGGATGCCGGCACGCCAGTCATGGCCACGCTGCCGGCGAAGGTCCCGGGCCTGGTATTACCGGGCCCGGGTGTTCAGTTCAGGATACATCACCCACTTCTGCAAACAAGTAGTGGACGTTTTCCGTTTCCAGCGGCTGCGCGTGCAAAGCCACCAGTTTGGGCAGGGGTATGGAATTGAATTCACAGGCGGTAGCCAGGGTATAGGCACCCATCTTTTCGCCCACGATCAGGTCACCTATTTCCAGCGCCGGCAGTTCCACATCTTCCGCCACCACATCGACACTGTCGCAGGTAGGGCCGGCCAAAACGCTGCGATGGGTATCCTGGCCGTCCGCGAACACCGTCAGCGGGTAATGCGCATGATCGAATATCTGGCCGCTGTAGGCACCGTAAACACCATCATCCAGGTAATACCAGCTCACGCCACTGCGGTCGGCACGGCCCACCACGGTACTGATGGACGTCATGCAGGGAGCGCTCAGAACGCGGCCGGGTTCGGCAATCAGGCGGACGTGCTGCGGATAGGCGGCCAGCGCTTCGCGGATCGGACGGCAAAACTCATCCAGGTCGAAACCCTGGTTGGCGTAGTCCACCGGAAAACCGCCACCGATATCCAGCACCACCAGCCGGTCAGCGCCCAACAAGGTGGAATCGCCATAGAAATCGCGGCACGCATTGATCGCCGCAACATGGGCTTCACTGCTCAGTGATTGCGAACCCACGTGGAAGCTGAGGCCCTTGATGTGGATACCCAGACGGGTCGCTTCGGAAAGAAAGAACGGCACGTCTTTCACGTTGCAGCCGTATTTGCGTGACAGGTCACTGCTGGCATTCTTGCTGCGGAACGATACGCGCAACAGCAACTCAGCCCGTGAGCGATGCGGCACAAACTTGTGCAGCTCATCAATATTGTCAACAACGAACGTCTGGCAACCGTAGGCCAGGGCATCGCGGATGTCCTGGTCGCGCTTGATCGGATGGGTGTGGATGCTGGCGGCCGGGTTGATACCCAGGCTGGCCAACAGGTCCAGTTCACCGGTGGTGGCCACATCAAAACTCGCTCCCTGTTGCGCCAGCGTGGTGACCACGGTGGGCTCAGGCAGTGACTTCATGGCATAGAACAACTCAACACCAGGCAACGCCGATTTCAATTCACGGTAGCGTTGGCGTAACACATTGCAATCAAGAACCAGCAAGGGAGAACCGTGCTCGGCAACGAGCTGACGATAGGATATTTCCTGCGATTTGCTGACAATGGATACGACGTTCATCGATCGGGCACCCCCTTGGTGAGGTAGTGAAAAAAGAGGCGGCATTTTATGCTAAATGCGCCAATACGCAAGCATTATTTTCGCGATTTTCACACGCCCTGACCGCGCCGCAAAGAAATATTTATTTTTCTTTATTATCAGTTACTTGAAATTAGTCCTCACGGTGGCCTCTGACCTCCTGCGCCGCCTCATCCAGCCGGGATTTCAAATTCTCCGCGCGCTGGAAGAATTCAGCGGCATTCTGGCCGTCCACCTGGCGGTACTGCGGAGGCCGCAGCAACGGTGCCAGTTGCGGCAAACTGCTGAAATTATTGCGGTCAATAAATCCCGCTGCGGCCGGCACACCGAACAAAAACAGGGACATCACTGCCGCCACCCATATCTGACGGCGGGCGCTGCCGTGCAAGGCGTAGCGCATATGGGCATACAGGACAGCAAACAGCACGGCGCTGCTGGCCACCCAGCTGGCCCAGCCCAGCGCTGCGTTCCAGTCCCAGGCGAACACCACCAGCTGAACCGCCTGGGTGGTCAGAAATTCCACCGTGACACCCAACAGGGCGATGGTGAGATGCACGTGGAAATTACTGCGATGAGCCACGATGCGGTTGATCAGTGCCCACATACCGCTCCACGCCAGCACCAGCAGCAGCGGGTAAAACATATCGAGCAGCAGCGTCAGCACTTTTGGCGGGGCCGCGTTGTCCAACAGGCTGTCTACCGCCAGCACCGCCAGGGCCGATAGCACAGCCAGTAATAACACCCATGATTTGCTGAGCATGGCAAGCAATCCGTGACGGCTCGAGTCCAGCCAGGTCGGTGCCAGTGCGCCACCGTCCTGCAGCAGGCGCATTTGACTGTGGCCGAACTGGATCACCTGACCCTCATCGAGATCGGCCGACTGGATGCGTTGCCGGCTGCTTCCCAGATAGGTGCCGTTCACACTGCCCAGGTCGTGAACCCTGGGCTGACCGGATTCGATGCGCAACTCGAAATGATGTGGGCAAACATACGGATCGGAAACAATGACATCATTATCATATGCCCGGCCCACCGTCACGCGCTCACCAGCCCAGCGCAATCGTTGCAACAACAAACCGGAACGGTTGAAAACTTCAAGAATGCCCCGCCGGTCGGAATCCTGCCGCTGCGTGCCCGCCCCAGTCATGCCCGTGTCTGCGGCCACATTTGCACCCACGTTCAGTTCCGTGTTCATTTGGCGCCCTGCCTGATGGAACTGATGAACCGGGTACCCAGGCGTTCCGTATTGGCCCAGCTGAAACCGGCCAGTACCAGGGTGGATTGCAACGCGGCCTGCTGCTCATTCAGGCTGGTCAGGGTCAGGTAGGAGTCATACAGGCCGGTAAAGTTGAGGTACCGCCGGACACAGAACGTGGATTTGAATACCAGCCCCGACTCATCCAGAAATCCTGTCTGACACTGGTAGTTGGTGACCGATTGTTCATCACCATCCAGCCGCAATTGGGGGTACACACTGCGCTGTTCAAGCTGGCGGTAGAATCTCAGCGGGTGCAGATTTTCGGTTGACAGCAAATCGTGCTGATAACGGATGACGCCGGTGTACAGCGCGCCGGAGAGAAAGATATCGTCCTGTGTCTGGCAGCGGTAATAAACCTGTGACAAATCATCCCGCCAGTCCTGCTGGCTGTTACCCCAGCAATTGATGTAATCAGCCAGCGCGCCCGGTACGGTGTAACCGTCCAGCGTGGTTACCGGTTCGGTGCTGGCCAAAAGGGTTTCGCTGATCCGTTGCTGATTGTGCTGCAGCTGGCGCGTGATCATGGCATTCAGAGCGTCCTGATCAGGCGCTTGCCCGGTGGTGTCGGCAATCAACCTGGCTACGAAACCTGATGGGACCAGGAAGCTGACCTGGTTTCCCGCGGTGGAGACATTGATGCCCACGACTTCTCCGGCCGGGTTGAGCGCCGGTCCTCCCGACATACCCGGGTTGATGGAGCCGGTGAAATGCAGTTTTTCGTACAGTGATTTTTCCAGTAAACCGTTATACGTGCCTTCCACAATGGTCAGGCCGATGTCATAGGGGTAACCGAGAGAATACAGCCGGGTTCCTTTCGGCGGGGCGGCTGATGACAGCGCCAGTGGCTGCGTTTCCAGGCCCTCGGCAAGTAACACCGCCAGGTCGTGCACTACATCCACTGCCAGCAGTTGCAGCCGGCCGCTGCGGCCGTCTTCGGTCAGGTATTTGGCTTCGTACTGGCCCGGCTGGTTGGCCAGTTCAGCAATTACGTGATAATTGCTCACTACCCAACCGGGTTGGCCGGCAATAAACCCCGAGCCAATGCCCGATTTGGACTGAGACTGCAGGTCCACCACCTGAATCTGCACCACCCGGTCGGCCCAGTATGCGTAGACTGATGCGGTATTGCCGTCGCCGGCCGGAACAGGCTGCAAGGGCCGGTTCGGGTCCTGCGCCTGCTGCCCGTCCATTTGCCATTCCGCTTGCCGGTCAGATTCCCCCTCAGGTTTCCGGTCCAGCTGCTGGGCTGCAGCCGGCCAGCTCAGGCACATCAGCAGTAATAAACACACCTCAAGCCGCATCAATTGGTCGCCTTGTTGAACCGTTTGCTAACATCACCGATGATTCTACACGGCTGCCGTACCGTTGGGCTTTTTTGCCTAGTTGCAACTGGCGTTACCGAGTGAATCCGGCGCCATACGCCTGGACACGGTACCTGCCAACAATGGCCACCGGCGTTAGCATGCAAACGCCACCACACAGGAGATTGGGGTTGTGCAACAGCTGTATATTCTGAGACATGCCAAGGCAGTGGCCTGGACGCCCGGTACCGAGGACTTTCCCCGTGCCTTGTCCGCGGCCGGTGCAGGCCATGCCGATCGCCTGGCCGAGTGGCTGCCGGCTCATCTGCCCTTGCCGCAATGCATCCTGTGCTCGCCGTCACAGCGCACCCGTGAAACCCTTGCGCCGCTGTTGCGCCAATCACCCGAACTCGAAACGCGGACGCATTTTATTCCGCAAATGTACCTGGCGGAGGTGGCCACACTGGAAACCTTGCTGGACGCCGCCTTTGCAGAACATCAGCAGGTCATGCTGGTCGGTCACAACCCGGGCCTGGAAGTTTTGACCGGCCGCCTGATCCACCCACGCCACGACGCCGAGTTTGAGCGGCTGGCCACCGGCACACTGGCGGTGATCGAATTCGATGGCAGCTGGCCTGAGGTCGCGCGGCAGGGTCTATTACTGCACCTGATCAGGGGCAAAAAACTGAGTCCCCGGTAATCCTCTGGCCGCCACACCTTCACCGGGGTAATCGGGGCGTGCCTGACTCTTTACGGAGCAATCAACCGGACAGGGAAATCAACCGGACAGGGATTGCAGGTAAATATCGGCCAACTCCTCCAGCAAGTCCTGATCCGTGCCTGAAAACCGATCCAGCGACTCGCTGTCCAGGTCAAGCACCCCAATCACCTCACCCGAGCGTATCAACGGAATAACGATTTCCGAACGCGAGCCCGCATCACAGGCTATGTGACCGGCAAACTGGTCCACGTCTGCCACCCGTTGCGTGCTGCGGCTGGCTGCCGCCGTGCCACACACACCCCGCCCCATCGGGATAAAGTCACATGCCGGTTTGCCCTGGAAAGGGCCCAGTACCAAATCACCCTGCTTGACGAAGTAAAACCCCACCCAGCTGACGTCCTGCAGCGACATGAACAGCAAGGCAGACAGGTTGGCGGCATTGGCCACAGGATCGGTCTGGCCGGAAAGCAGGGCGCGGGCCTGATCCGGCAGGGAGCCATGTTCGGCCCATTTCTCATTACTCATATCTGGTGCTCCGATCAGCAGGATTGGCTGGAATCCATGTTGGTGCTTCAGTCATGCCTGAATACCAGTAACTGGTTGTTGGCCGGCAACTTGTGCCGTTGTCGCAAGTGTATGTGCTGCTGAGCCGCCTGGGTTTCAAGTTGCCGCACATCGCGAATGCCCATGGCCGGATCACGGCTGCGGAGCTGCTGATCGAAGGCACGGTTGCTGTCGGCAGTAAACTCACCGTTCTCATTGAACGGCCCGTACAGGCAAAATACCCCGCCCTGCCGCAAACACCGCCCGATGCCGGCAAACATGGCGCACACCGCGTCCCAGCTCATGATATGAGCGGTATTGGCCGAGTACACAGCGTCGAACATCTGATCCGGCCAGGTTTGCGTTACATCCAGTTCGATGGGCGGCCTGATGTTTTCACCACCTTCATATTGAATTCGAGCAGTCAGGCCGGGCAGGTATTCCTGCTGGTCCGAAGGCTGCCACGTGAGTTGCTGCAGATGACTGGCAAAATACACTATGTGCTGGCCTGTAGCGCTGCCAATTTCCAGCACCAGGCCACGGGCCGGCAGAGCCTCGCGCAAAACGTCAAGGATAGGTTGTTTGTTGCGCTCACAGGCAGGAGCAAAAGGCAAATCAGGCTGGTTCATAACGGCTCCCGACCGGTGTCACTGAGACGCTTGTGCAGTTGCGATTTTTCACAGTTACCGGACACCGGCAGGGCACCTGCAATCTACCAACGCTTGATGGCTCAGGCATGTCCGGGGTTCCAGTTGAGCATGGCCTGAAGTAATTGGCGCAGCACAACCTGAGCGCGGGCCGCCTTCTCTTCCTGCCATTCCGGCGGCTGTTCGTTCATGTAGGCCGACTGCGCCATTTCCAGCTGCAGTGCATGTATCCCGCTGGCTGGCTCGCCATAATGCCGGGTGATGTAACCTCCCTTGAATCGTCCATCCACCACCAGTGAATACTCTTCATGCCGCAATGCTGCCGTGGCTGCGGCCAGCAGGGAAGCTGCAGCACTGTTGCCGGCATTACTGCCCAGGTTGAAATCCGGCAATTGCCCTTCAAACAACAGGGGCACCCGGCTGCAAATGGAGTGCGCATCCAGTAACAGCGCATAGCCGTGCTGACCATGCAAGCGCTTTAACTCGTTGGACAGCAGCTCGTGATAAGGGCGCCAATAGGTGTCGAGCCGGGCATCGGTTTCAGCCGTGTCCGGCTGCATCCCATCGCGATAAATCCCGTCACCGTGAAACGTATGCAGCGGGGTCAGACCGGTAAGCAGCCGCGTTTCAGCCTTGCTGTACAGCGGCGCATTATCGGGAGGCCGGTTCAAGTCAACCACGTACCGCGACCAGTTGGCGGCTATCACCGTGGCGCCCATATCGTGGGCAAAACCATACAGTCGGTCGACAAACCAATCAGTGTCCGGCAGCGCCCGGGCGGCAGGGCTGAGCCGCTGACTGATGCTGTCAGGCAACTCCAGGCCGGCATGCGGAATGCTGATAAGCAGCGGTGACTGTCCGTGGTGCAGTGTGGCGGCAGGGTATTTTTTCATGCGGGAACTGTAACGCAAGCCGGCATCTTTTTCCGCACCTTGTGGCCGGAAAGTTTCCATTCTGGCCAAGCCGGGCAGCACACCATGAAAAACGCCCGGATGAACCGGGCGTTTTACTGTAATTAAGAAGTCTGAACTTACAGGATGGGCCGATCCTCGACAATGGTCGGCGTGACGAAAATCAACAGTTCGCGCTTCTTGGTTTCATTGGCCCGGCGGCGGAACAGTGCGCCGACAAAAGGCACGTCACCCAGCCAGGGCACTTTCTCTTCGCTGGAATTGTTCTCATCCTGGAAGATGCCACCCAGTACCACTGTATCGCCATTGGCCACCAGCACCGTGGTATTGAGCTCACGGGTGTCAATGGACGGCACCGAACCACCACGGCCGGTCTGGAAGATTTCACCCACGGTATCCTGCTTGATTTCCAGGTCCAGCTGAATGCGGTTGTCCGGGGTAATCAGCGGGGTGGCTTTCAATTCCAGCACGGCTTCCTTGAACTGCACTGCCGTGGCACCTGAAGAGGTGGATTCCTCATAGGGAATTTCCACACCCTGCTGGATAAAGGCTTCCGCCTGGTTGGCGGTAACCACTCTTGGGGTGGAGATCACTTCGCCCTCGCCTTCAGCTTCCAGCGCGGAAAGTTCAAGGTCCAGGATCACGTCGCCGGTGAGGAACGACATACCGAGTTTACTCGCATTGGTATCGGTGGCCGGCAGGTTAACCTGATAACGGCTTGGGTAGGACGGAATATCCAGCAGCCCGTCATCCCGCGGGTTGATGGCCGGGTTGACGATATCGGCTGCCGAACCGTCCGCGGCAATCACGCCGATATTGGTACCTGAATGCAGGTAAGTCACGCCGAAGCGCACACCCAGTTCGTGGGCGAAATCGGAGCTGGCGATGACGATACGTGATTCGATCTGCACCTGCCGTACCGCGTAATCCAGCTCGGTCAGCAATTCACGGATTTCGACTATGCGCTCTGCCGTGTCGGTAATCAGCAGAGTGTTGGTGCGTTCGTCTACGGTGACCGAACCGCGCTCGGACAACAGGCCGTATTCGGAATCAACCGAGTTGGTGGATTCCTCGATCAGTGCTTTCATGTCCAGAGCCTTGGAATAGGACATCGGGATCAGCACGGTTTGCAGCGGTTCCAGGATGCGGCGATCCATCTGGGCTTTCAGCAACTGTTGTTCGCGATCTGCAATTTCGGCAGTAGGTGCGATCCAGATGACGTTGCCGTTTTTGCGCATGTCCAGGTTGCGCGCGTCCATAACGATGTCCAGCGCCTGGTCCCACGGAACATTGGTCAAGCGCAGCGTCAGATTACCGCCAACGCTGTCGGCCACCACGATATTCAGGTCGGACACATCTGCGATCAGCTGCAATACCGAACGTACCGGGATGTCCTGGAAGTTGAAGGTCACCTTGGTGCCTTCGTATTCCTTGTCCTCGAAAAACTTGATTTCCTGTTTTGTGTCTGTCTGGGCGAGACGCATGGGCTGCTTGACTTCGATAACCACCGTGTTGCCCGACTCGTAGGCCAGGTGCTCATAGAGGCCGGAAACCGCCAATGACACGCGTACACCATTGCTGATCGGGCTGGCGTCAATCAACTGTACCGGTGTGGCGAAATCAACCACATCCAGGCGCTGATTGAGATGATCCGGCAAGGTGGCATTGTACAAATCAAGAGTCAGGCTATTGGTGCCTTCTTCAACCGACATATTGGCACCGGCGTGATCCAGGGAAACGATTACCCGGCCCTGGCCGTCTTCACCGCGGCGGAAATCGATACCCGTGATGGCGTTGCCAGCGCCGGACGAGCGGGATGATGACGAGCGTGCCGCGGCACCGTCGCCGCTGATGGTCAGCACAACCTGGCCACCGTCTGCGCTGTAGTCATAATTCATTGGCCGGTTCAGATCCACCACCAGGCGCGTGCGCCCGCCAGCACCAATGGCTGAGTACTTTTGCACCGAACCCATGCCGACAGAAACCGTATCGCTGCCTGCCTGGTTGCTGGTGTCTGACAGGTCCAGCACAATGCGCGCCGGGCTTTCAGTGGCAAAGACACTGACTTCCGGTGTATCGCCGGTAGTGGTAAGCGCAATTCTCACGCCTCCATCGCTGGTGCCGGTATGGTTGATATCCGTCACCTGCGTGGCCGCGAAAACGGCCGCCATAGGCGCCCATGCCAAAACCAGGCCGAGACCCGTTAGAAATCCTTTTCTCAAATTACGCATGCTGCGCCCTCTTTCACAGATATTCGGCTCATTGGTTAGCCATTCCTTGTTGCTGTTCATGGCACTGCCTCTCAAGGTTTCCCGCATTACGCGCTCCCCGACCTAGCTTCCGCCCAGGGCCATTGACGCATCCCTGACCAGCCAGCCACCGGCACCATCAGCAATAAATTCACTGAGATCCACTTCGTCTGGCTCGATCTGGGTGACTTTTCCGTGGTTCTTGCCAAGGTAGTTACCCACTGCAACCCGATGAACCACGCCATCGGGATCGCGAATCAGTGCCCATTCTGATCTTTCTTTTGCAAACGTCCCGACCATGGTTAACGTATCCAGCTCGAATCGTTCCAGGTATTCCCGTGTCCGTTGCAAATCGGGCCGCGGGCCTTTACCGGTGTTACCGGCAACCACCTCGTCGCTGCCTTCACTGGTAGAAGCCCTGAACGGATCCCGGCCTGCGAGACCGTCGTATACATAGGGTGTATAGGTTCGCACCGTGGGAATCGGTGGGATAGGCGCGGCCGGGCGGGCCTTGACTTCCGCGATATAGCGGTTCAGGTCATCCTGCTCCTCACCACAGGCGGCCAGGCCCAGCGCCAGAAGCGCTGCCAGTGAAGCTTTGCATATGCTGTTCAGACGGCTCATGGGGCCACCGCCTGGGCACGTTCAGCCGCCTCATCTTCATCAATGTACCGGTACGTTTTAACCGTGCCTTCAAGGATCAGCCGCCCGTCACTGCGCGTCACCCCGGGGTCGCGTTCGTTGGCCCGCCGCAAGGATATATCATGCATCGTCAATATCACTACGCGGGGCAGCGAAGCCACACCGCTGACAAATTCGCCAAACTGGTGATAATCGCCCAACATGCGAATGGTGATGGGCCGCTCGGCGTAGAAGTCGTGCAGCGCTTCGGCGTTCGGCTGGAACAGCTGTACGTCGATACCGGCACCGAGTGCCGTCTGGGAAATATCCACCAGCAGCTTGTCCATCTCGGTTTTGCTGGGAAGTTGCCGGAACATCGTTTCCAGCAATTCCTGCATCTCGGCCAACTGCGATTCATACGCCTCCAGGTTGGCCGCTTTCTGTTGCTTGTATTCAAAGTCCGAGCGCAGCGTCAGTTCCTGTTGCTGCACGCGTTCCAGTTGCTCGGTCTTGTTCTTGATCAGCAGGTAGTAGCCAATGGCCAGGATAATGGCCAGCAGCACACCGAGAATAAAATAGCGGACTGAAACCGGTGCACTACCGATATCATTGAAGTCCAGGTCCTGAAGTTGCCTGATCATCAGTTAGCCCCCCCTGCAACACCGGCATCCATGTCCGCATCCGCATCGGCATCGGCCCTGGGCCGTAACTTGACCTGAATGGCGTATTCGTAGGTTTCCGTGCGTGAGGCCGGCCGTTCAGAGACGCGAACATACTGCAGTTCGGGATTATCAAACAGGTCCATTTCTTCAAGGCTGTGCAGATAGGCTGATACCCGTGCGTTGGACTGGCTGCTGCCCAGTAACGTCACGTTCGGCCCTTGTTGCCGTACATTGGCCAGGGTAACCCCAACCGGTATGGACTTGGCCAGCTTGTCCAGCAGTTCGACGGTCAGCGAACGGCTGGCCTGCAGCTGTTCAATGATCTGTTTGCGTGACAACAGGCGGTTACGCGTTTTTTCCAGTTCGGCAATGCGGTCAATGCGTTGCTGCAACCTGTTGATTTCGGCCTGAATCTGCTGGTTGCGGGCTTCCTGCTGGCTGATCTGCTGATCGTAAAACAGCCCCACGATCAACACCAGAACGGCACCCAGAATCAGCGTGCCGACCAGGGAGAACAGGAACTGGCGCTGGCGCTCCCTGCGCGCTTCCTCTCGCCATGGTAATAGATTGATTCTTGCCATCAGTCAAACCCCCTCAAGGCCAATCCCATGGATACCATCAGGTTAGGGGCGTTTTTACTCAGCGCGGAGGCAGCAACCGAAGGCGCCAGCTCCAGGCCGCTGACCGGGTCAGCAATATTGGTCTTGACACCCAGCTCCTGCTCAACCACATCCGTAAGCCCTTTCAGAGTGGCCATGTCGCCGGAAAGGTAAATGGTGCGGATGTTGGAAAACTCACTGCTGGAGCTGTAGAACTGCAGCGCGCGGCTGATCTGGTGCACCACGTTGAGCATGAACGGCTCCAACACGGCGTCTTCAAAATCTTCCGGCCCGGGCTCACCCCGCTTGAAGAAGCCGGCCTGCTCGGCCGTCATGTCATAGCGACGCATGACTTCTTCCAGCAACTGGTGTCCACCAAACGGATGGTCACGGGTGTAAACCACCCGGCCGTTACGCAGTATCAACAGGGTTGACAGGTCATAACCGATGTCGAATATGCCGACCGTTTCAGTGCTGCGAATGCCGTCGCGTTCGCGGATCAGTTCGAATGCATTGGCAATGGCAAACGCTTCGACGTCCACGACCTTGGCTTTCAGTCCGAGGGACTCAAGTGCGTCCTGGCGACTTTCAACGTTTTCGTTTTTGCTGGCGGCCAGCAGGATGTCCACCATGTCCGCATTGCGCGCGGATGGGCCCAGCACTTCGAAATCCAGGCTGATTTCATCCAACGGGTACGGAATGTACTGGTTGGCTTCGATCTGTACCTGGCTTTCAATGTCCGCATCTGCAAGGTTGGCCGGCAGGCTGACTGTCTTGGTGAAGACAGCGGAGCCGGACACCGCCACGGCGCAGTACTTGGAATTGGAACCTGACTTCCGCACAGCGGACTTGATGGCGTCAGAAATCGCTTCGATGTCCTGCACTGACTTTTCAACGATCACGCCCTGAGGCAGCGGCTCGATCGCAAAATGATCAACGCAATAACTTGTCCCATGGCGGGAAAGTTGCAGCAAACGAATGCTTGACGCTCCGATATCCAACCCAATAATGGGTGGTGATTTGGTGCCGAATAGTTTCAAATTGCCCTCAATCCTTTGCTTGACAATGGCTTACTGACACTTCTTAGACTAGTTTTTAACAGAAAACGAATCTTATCTCAATGGCGCGGGCCATTTTTTTAAGATTAGTCACTCAGTAAACAGCCAACACAAAGCTCCGGTTCCCAGTAATTTGAACCAAGGCAAAGATTAAGAAACCGAAGACAGCCCAAGCTGTCATACTCAAGAATGGTTCGGCTGCTTCCTTGCCCGCCTGTTACTATCGTGTTTCGATTGCTGGATGAACACGTGCGTGACAATCCAACAACATGGAAGTTCATTTGCTTCCGGAAAAATAGCATAGCAGGAAATTCGCGTGAAGAAAGTCTTTCTTTGGATGATATCCATATTTTTTGCCTGTGCCTTGCTGGCTGTCGCCACCGTGGCCATCACTTACCTGGTGCTGGAACCGGATCTTCCCGAAGTGGATACGTTGCTGGATGTGCAGTTGCAGGTACCCTTGCGGGTGTACAGCAGCGACCGCAAACTCATTGGCCTGTTCGGCGAGATGCGGCGTATCCCGGTGACCATAGAAGAAGTGCCGGAAAACCTCAAAAATGCATTTATCGCCGGCGAAGATGCACGCTTTTATGAACATCCCGGGGTGGATTATCAGGGCATATCACGCGCCATTTTCATCCTGCTCACGACCGGTGAAAAATCGGTTGGTGGCAGCACCATCACGCAGCAGCTGGCGCGCAATTTTTTCCTTACCGCGGAAAAGACCTTTACCCGCAAAATCAAGGAAATCTTCCTGGCGCTGAAAATCGAACGGCAGTTGCGAAAAGACCAGATCCTGGAGTTGTATCTGAACAAGATTTTCCTGGGTTACCGCGCCTATGGGGTTGGCGCAGCGGCCGAAGTTTATTACGGCAAACCGACGGATCAGCTAAGCCTGGCGCAGTGCGCCATGATCGCCGCCCTGCCCAAGGCGCCGTCACGCATCAATCCGATTAATTCACCGGCACGCGCGCTGGAGCGGCGGAACTACGTGCTCAACCGCATGCTGGAGCTGGATTACATTGACAAACAGCAACATGCAGAGGCCATCGCCGAACAGGACATGGCTTTTTACCATGGCGCCAGCGCCGAAATCTCGGCCCCGTACCTGGCGGAAATGGTGCGGGTTCGGGCACTGGACTTGCTCGGGCCGGAGGCCTATACCGGTGGCTATGAGATCACCACCACGATAGACAGCAAGCTGCAGACGGCGGCCAACCTGGCCGTGGAGACCGGCCTGGAGGAATATGATCAGCGCCACGGTTACCGCGGCCCGGAAGCAAAAATCGACCTGCAGGACCGCACCACCCCGGCGCAGTGGAATGATGCGCTGGAACCGTTCAGACCCATCTCCGGCCTGGTGCCGGGCCTGGTAACTGAAGTGGAAGATGAACTGGCTCTGGTGTATCTGCGCAATGGCCAGACCATCGCCCTGGAGCTTGAGGAATGGGCTGCTCCGTTTATCAGCCGGGACCGCACCGGTGCCAGGCCCAAAACCATGCATGACGTGGTCGCCGCGGGAGACATCATCCGTACGCGGCTGACAGATGATGGCAGCTGGAAGCTGGCACAGGTACCGGAAGCCGAGGCTGCACTGGTCTCGCTTGACCCGCAAAGTGGTTATATCAAGGCCCTGGTGGGCGGGTATGACTTTACCCGCAGCAAATTCAATCGCATCGTGCAGGGCCGGCGCCAGCCGGGCTCCAGCTTCAAACCGTTCATCTATTCAGCCGCGCTGGAGAAAGGATTTACCACCGCCAGTCTGGTGAACGACGCGCCCATCGTGTTCGATGACCCCGAACTTGAACGCACCTGGAAACCACAAAATTTCAGTGAGAAGTTCTACGGCCCCACGCGCTTGCGCGAAGCCATGGTCAACTCCCGTAACCTGGTTTCCATCCGGCTGTTGCGTGATATTGGCATTGAATATGCGCGCGATTACGCCACCCGTTTTGGCTTTCAACGCGAAGAGCTGCCGCCCAACCTTACAATGGCATTGGGTACCAGTTCGGTAACTCCGTTGTCGATGGCGCGGGGCTATGCGGTATTTGCCAATGGCGGCTACCTGGTCACGCCGGAATTCATCCGCGAAATCCGTAATGCGGACGGAGACGTGGTGTTCGCCACCAAGCCACCCATCCTGTGCGACCGCTGCAAACCGCCCCCCACGCTGGATGAACTGCCTGCTGTTGCGGAAGAGTTGGACCGTCCGGAATTCCGCCGCCTGGAAATCGGCGGCGACGATGATGATGCACCCGTCGGCAAGTCCCGCCTGCAACCCATCACCGAGGTGGAGGACAGCTATGCAGACCGTGCCATTCCGGCCACCAATGCCTATCTGATACGCTCCATGATGATGGACGTGGTGAGGCGTGGTACCGGAGTGCGCGCGATGCAGCTGGGGCGCAATGACCTGGCCGGCAAAACCGGCACAACCAACGAACAGCGCGATGCCTGGTTTTCCGGTTACAACGACCACCTGGTCACTACCGTCTGGGTCGGTTTTGACGACCACGAACCACTGGGACGCCGTGAAGTGGGTGGCCGTGCGGCACTGCCGGTATGGATCGAATTTATGGGTGTCGCACTGCAGGGACTGCCGGACAACCCGCTGGCCTTGCCGCCAGGCCTGGCGCAAGCCAAGATTGACCCCGATACGGGTTTGATTGCGAGACTTGATAACGGCAATGCAATCATGGAAATATTCGAGGCAGGGAAACTGCCGCCAATGGAAGCCGCCGCCGGAGGAGAGAACCAGGATGCCTCAACAACGGAAGACCCGTACGAAATTTACTGATGCTGTTCCGGCCCGCCATATCCGCAAACTGAAGCAGATCAAACGGGAGGTTGCAGCCGAAGCGGCCCGCATCATCGCCACCGAAGGCCAGACCAACTTTCACGCGGCAAAACGCAAGGCGGCCGAACGCATCGGCGTCAGCGAGCGCCTGGCACTGCCGAGCAACCTGGAAGTACAGGATGCGCTGCTGCTGTATCAGGGACTTTACGGCGGCGAGCAGCACGCCAACAACATAGAGCGATTACGCGAGGTAGCTGTGACTGCCATGCAGCTGCTGGAACCCTTTTCACCCCGGCTGGTCGGGCCGGTGCTGGATGGCACTGCCGGCAAACATTCACGGGTTTCACTGCACGTATTCTGCGAAGCACCGGAAAACCTGGTGCTGCATTTTCTCGAAACCGGCATGACTTTCAGCCAGGAACAGCGCCGCATACGCTGGCATGACAACAGTCATCGTACCGTGCAGGTGCTGGTCATTGAGGTAGCGGAAGCCAAGGTCGAACTGGTGGTATTCAACACGGTTGATTTACGCCAGGCGCCGCCCAGCCCGGTCGATGGCAAGCCGCAACGAAGGGCCAGCATCAGTGACGTGGAATGCTTGCTCGGGCCACCAGCCGCCCTGATTGAGGGCGTATAAGCGGGGGCGGAGCCCCCGCTGCCTGACAAGCCGGCAGGCAGCGGCTGATTCGATTTACTCCCCGGCAGCGCCGGCAGCAGCCGGCTTCAGCGCCGTTCCAGCGGCACGTAAGCCCGCTCTGACGGACCGTTGTAGACCTGGCGGGGACGGCCAATCTTGGTGGGGGTCTCGGACTGCTCCAACCACTGGGCAACCCAGCCCACCGTGCGAGCAATGGCGAACATTACCGTGAACATACTCACCGGGAAGCCCAGCGCCTTGTAAATGATGCCAGAGTAAAAATCGACGTTCGGGTAGAGTTTTTTCTCGATGAAATACTCATCTTCCAAAGCGATGCGCTCCAGCTCCATGGCCAGGTCCATCAATGGGTCCTTGGTACCCAGTTCGGCCAGAACTTCATGGCAGGCCACGCGGATGATGGATGCGCGGGGATCATAGTTCTTGTAAACGCGGTGGCCAAAGCCCATCAGCCGGAACGGATCGTCACGGTCCTTGGCTTTATCAATGAATTTCGGCACCTGCGACACATCACCGATCTGGTGCAGCATGTTCAGCACGGCCTCGTTGGCACCGCCATGCGCAGGCCCCCACAGGGCCGAAATGCCGGCTGCCACGCACGCGTACGGATTGGCCCCGGTGGAACCCACCAGGCGCACGGTGGACGTACTGGCATTCTGTTCGTGGTCAGCGTGCAGGATAAACAGCAGGTCGAGCGCGCGGGCGGCGGCCGGGCTGACGTTATAGCGTTCAGCCGGCACCGAGAACATCATGTGCAGGAAGCGTTCGCAAAAACCCAGCTCATTTTGCGGGTACGCCGTCGGCCAGCCCATATGGTGACGGAAGCAGGCAGCGGCAATGGTGGGGATTTTGGCGATCATGCGGTGCGCCGCGAGCATGCGGTGTTCCGGGTTGTTCATATCCATGCGGTCGTGATAAAACGCCGCCAGGGAGCCCACCACGCCTGCCATCATCGCCATCGGATGTGCATCGTAGTGAAACCCCGAGATGAAGGTGTTGAGACGCTCGTGCACCATGGTGTGGTAGGTGATTTCGCTCTCAAACCGCTTGAATTCGCTGGCGCTGGGCAACTCACCATTCAACAGCAGATAGGCAACCTCAAGAAACGTGCTTTGCTCGGCCAGTTGCTCAATGGGGTAACCGCGGTAGCGCAGAATGCCCTGGCCGCCATCGATAAAGGTGATGCTGCTGGTGCAGGAAGCGGTTGCAGCGAAACCGGGGTCATAAGTGAAGTAGCCCAGTTCGGAGGGCACGCTTTTGATATCAAGCGTGGGCTCGCCTTCAGTGCCGGAAATTACCGGTAACTGGACTTTTTTCCCCGCGGTTTCATCGGTCAGGAACACATTTCTATCAGACACTCGTTTCTCCTTGCCTTTGCTGCACCACAGACCAGCCCAAAGGGTACGGCACTCCGCATGCGCTCTCGTCTTGAGCCTGTGGGTTCATGGAATTCTATTGGAACGAATCAAGCCGGAAAGTATTGCACAAAAAACACCGTCCTCGCCAGTTGGTTCCGCTGGAAGCAACCAGTTCTGGCACCGTACGCACCTTATCTGCAGACATAAAAAAACCCACACCGGCTGAACCAGTGCGGGTTTTCAGGTGTTCTGTGGAATTACTTCCCGTAACGCTGTTTGAACTTGTCTACCCGGCCGCCGGAGTCAAGCACTTTGTGCTTACCGGTGTAAAACGGGTGAGATGCACTGGAAATCTCCACCTTGACCAGCGGGTATTCGTTGCCGTCTTCCCACTTGATGGTTTCCTTGGTTTCAACCGTGGAGCGGGTAAGGATGGCAAAATCGGATGCCAGGTCCTGAAAGACCACTTCGCGGTAATTGGGGTGAATGCCCGTTTTCATGCTGATTCCTGTAGCTATCGTTCTCGAAAGACCGGCCAGTTTAATGTCGGCCAGTGCCTTTTGCAAGTCTTTTGAGGCCGCTCTTACCCGCTCCCGGGGCTTGCCGCTGCGGGCAAAAACAGGGCCTGGGTTTCATTGACGAAACGCCACCCCAGCTCTGTCGGCAGCAGGTGGCCAGAGCGCTCTTCCAGCAACCCCTTCGCGCAGGCCAGCGAAACCGGTTTTTCGACCTCTGACCAGCCAAGGCCCGTGCGTGGTTCAAAGTCAGCGATGCGCACACCGTCACGCAGCCGCAACTGGTTGAGAAAAAACTCAAACGCCAGTTCAGCCGCAGCCACCGGGTGCTCGGTACTGCGGAAATCACCGCCCATTGTTGCCTGCAAATAGGCCTTGGGGTGGCGCTTTTTCGACAGCCGCATGATGGCGGCCTGCGCAGGCAGGGTGACTTTGCCGTGTGCCCCGGCGCCGATGCCCAGGTAATCGCCAAAGCGCCAGTAATTGAGGTTGTGCGCGCAGCGTTCACCCGGCAAGGCCCAGGCGGAAATTTCATACTGCTCAAAGCCGTGGGCCGTCAACCGCTCGGCACAGGCTTCCTGCATCCGCCAGCAGGCATCCTCAGCGGGCAAGGCGGGCGGTTGGGCGAAAAACGCCGTGTTTGGCTCCAGTGTGAGCTGGTAATGGGAAAGATGACGTGGGCCATGCTGCAAGGCGGCGTCGATATCAGTAATGGCTTCGGCAGTGGTCTGCTGCGGCAAGCCATACATCAGGTCCAGGTTGAAATTCTCCAGACCGGCATCGTGCAGTGAGGCGATGGCCTGGTGCACTTCTTGTGGTCCGTGAATCCTGCCAAGGCGGCGCAATGCCGCCGCGCTGAAGCTCTGCACGCCCAGTGATACGCGGTTGATGCCGGCCTCGCGGTAGGCGGCGAAACTATCGTGCTCAATGGTTCCGGGATTGGCTTCCAGGGTAATTTCGGCTCCGGGCACCAGGTTCAGGCGGCCACGCACCGCGCCGAGAATCCCGCCAATCTGTTCAGCATTGAACAGGCTGGGCGTACCCCCGCCGAAAAACACCGAATGCACCGGGCGGCCCCACACCAGCGGCAAATCCTGCTCCAGGTCGGCAATCAGCGCGGTGATGTACTCCTTAGCGGGGATGGCATCCGGTGAGGCATGTGAATTGAAATCGCAATACGGGCATTTTTTCACGCACCAGGGCAGATGAATGTACAGCGATAACGGTGGCAAGCTGAGTTCGGGCATGTGGCGGCGCGGGTAGTCAGTTCGCCGCTGGCTGTAATTGGCTCAGCAAGCTTTGCAAGGCCCTGCCGCGGTGGCTTATGCGGTTCTTTACCGACGGTTCGAGCTCTGCCGAAGCACAATCCTGCTCTGGCACCCAGAACAGCGGATCGTAACCAAATCCCTGCGTGCCCTGCGCGCGGGTGAGGATGCGGCCATGCCAGGCACCGGTAGCAACCAGCGGAGCAGCATCGCCGGCGTGGCGCAACAGCACCATGGCACAGTAGAAATGCGCGCTGCGCCGGGCTTCGGGCACACCGTCCAGGGCCTGCAGCAGGCGCAGGTTATTGGCCGCATCATCCGCCTGGTCGCCCGCATAGCGGGCTGAGCGAATACCCGGGGCGCCATTCAGCGCATCCACCACCAGGCCGGAATCATCCGCCAGTGCCGGCAGGCCGGTGTGCCGGCAGGCGTGCCGCGCCTTTTTCAGCGCGTTTTCCACAAAGGTTTCGCCGTCTTCCACAGCGGCCGCCAGCCGCCACTCGGCCTGCGAGCGCAGGTTCCAGCCCAGCGGCTGCAGCATGGCTGACAGTTCGCGCAGCTTGCCGGCGTTACCACTGGCCAGCACCAGGTCACCCGCAACGTGGCCCAAGGCCATCGCTTCAGCTTTCCAGGGCCTGCAACTGCAGGTCCATCAGCTGGCGGATACCTGACTGCGCCAATGCCAGCATGGCGTCCAGCTCATCGCGCCGGAACGCATGCCCTTCGGCCGTGCCCTGCACTTCGATAAAGGCATTGCCGTCATTCATCACCACGTTCATATCGGTTTCCGCGGTGGAGTCTTCGGCGTAATCCAGGTCCAGTACCGGGGTATCCTGGTAGATGCCCACCGATACCGCCGCCACCTGCCCATGCATCGGGTTTTTCTTTATCTTCTGGTTGTCCAGCAACCAGCGGCAGGCATCGGCCAGTGCGATATAGGCGCCGGTAATGGACGCCGTACGGGTGCCGCCATCGGCCTGGATCACATCGCAATCCAGCGTGATGGTGCGTTCACCGAGCGCTTCACGGTCCACCACAGCGCGCAGTGAACGGCCAATCAAGCGCTGGATTTCCAGCGTACGGCCACCCTGCTTGCCGCGCGTGGCTTCCCGCCCCATGCGGCTGTTGGTGCTGCGTGGCAGCATGCCGTATTCCGCCGTCACCCAGCCTTCGCCCTTGCCGCGCAAAAATGGCGGCACGCGGTCCTCCACGGACGCGGTGCACAATACCTGGGTGTCGCCACTGCAAAACAACACCGAACCTTCAGCGTGGCGGGTGAAATTCCGAGTGATGTTGATGGTGCGCAGCTCATCTGGCTGCCTGCCGCTGGGTCTCATGAACGCTTCCTTGTAAAATAGGCGGATTATATTGAGCAGAGCACCGCGGCTCCGCTGACGCAATTGGTTTATGCTGCCGGGCGGTTCGCTGCGGCACATCAAGGGCTTTAGCGGACCCGGGCCAACGCCCTTAATGAGTCCTGCGCGAGCAGCGAAGCGGGAACTCAACGCGGCCTGCAAGCGGGCCCACTTGATGCGTCACCCCGTTATTGGCAATGTAGCTGACACCTGGGCCGGCAAAAGCGGTATTTTGCCACACCTGACCTCACACCACAGGAACCCGTATCGATGATTTTCAGTATGACTGGCTTCGCCAGCGCAGAACATCAAGCCCCGTTTGGCCGACTGACCTGGGAGTTGCGTTCGGTTAACCATCGCTACCTGGAAGTTGGCTTGCGCCTGCCGGAAGAATTCCGCGTGCTGGAACCCGCCATTCGCGAGTTGCTGGGTGATCACCTCAGCCGCGGTAAAGTGGATGCCGCGCTGCGCTTCAATGCGGAGCACGATGCAGCAGCCAACGAATTGCTGCTGAACCGTGACCTGGCGGAACGCCTGCTGGCCCTGCACCATGAATTACAGCAAATCACCGGCAGCGAGCAAGCTGCCGACCTGAACCAGATGATGCGCTGGCCGGGCATGGTCAGTGAACAGGCGCCCGACAGCGAGCCGCTGCATCAGGCCGCGCTGGCGTTGCTGTCCGATGCCGTCAAGGACCTCAAAGCTGCGCGCGGCCGCGAAGGCAAAAAACTGGTGCAACTGATCAGCGAGCGCCTGGATGGGGTGGACCAGGTAGTGCACCAGGTACGTGGCTGGTTGCCGGAAATACGCGAAGCGCTGCGGCAGAAACTGATTGACCGCGTGGCCGACCTGCCCCAGCCGCTGGAGCCCGGCCGGCTGGAACAGGAGGTGGCGTTCCTGGTGCAGAAAATAGACGTGGACGAAGAACTGGACCGATTGGAGGCCCATGTCAGCGAAGCCCGGCGCATCCTGGGTGCCAACGAACCGGCTGGACGCCGGCTGGACTTCCTGATGCAGGAATTCAACCGCGAGTCCAACACCCTGAGCTCCAAATCGGTAGACAACCGCACCACCCAGGCGGCGGTTGAATTGAAAGTTCTGATCGAACAGATGCGCGAGCAAGTGCAGAACATCGAGTAAAGTCCAGCATGAGCCGCAAACCCAATCTCTACGTAGTGGCTGCCCCTTCCGGCGGCGGAAAAACCAGTCTGATCAGCGCGCTGTTGAAGCGTGATGAGCGCCTGCGCCTGTCGGTGTCCTATACCACGCGGCAACCGCGGCCAGGGGAAATCGATGGCGAGCACTACCATTTTGTCAGCCACGAAACATTTGCCCGGCTGGTGCGCCACAACGCCTTTCTGGAACACGCCGAAGTGTTCGGCCAATGTTACGGAACCTCGCGCGAAGCGGTGGAGTCCCACCTGGCGCAAGGGTTCGACGTCATGCTGGACATAGACTGGCAAGGTGCGCGGCAGGTGCGCAGCTCGTTTCCGTCGTGCTGTTCGATTTTCATCCTGCCGCCCTCGCTGCAGGAACTTCACCGCCGGCTGTCACTGCGCGGCCAGGACAGCGCCGCAACCATCCAGCGACGCATGCTCAAGGCGCAGGCGGAAATCTCGCATTGGAACGATTTTGATTACCTGGTGGTCAACGATGACTTCGACGCTGCACTGGAAGATATTCATTCCATTATCCGGCACCGTCGCCACGCCCGGCCCGGCCAGCAGGAAAGATTTACTGCATTGCTGGCGGAGTTGCTCGGAAATGACTAAAATGACAGGTTCACTCAAAGAAGGTGCCGGTTTTTCAGCCCCGCCAGCGCAAAGCGCGGCCGAAACTGGTGAATAACACCGGTACAAACACCGGCCTTCTCTGACAAACGATTGAATTATCAGGATTAAAGAAATGGCACGAATTACCGTAGAAGACTGCCTCGAAAACGTGGACAACCGCTTCGAGCTGGTATTGACCGCCACCAAGCGTGCACGCCAGATCGCTCATGGCGCCAATCCGCTGGTGGACGAAGAAAATGACAAGCCCACGGTGATGGCTTTGCGGGAAATCGCAGCCGGTCACATCAGCACCGAAAGCGTGGATATGATTCAGGCCGAAATCGAGGCGGCGGAAGCCTTTGAGAATCGACCGGAAGATGAAGACCTGTCGTTCTGATTCCCCGGCCTGATTCCGCCACTGGTCCATGCAGGTTGCTCCCGGTTACCCCCAACCCGTCCTAAAACTCCGGGACCTGCTTAATACTTATCTCGATCCGGAAAAAGTAGCCCTGGTGCTGCAGGCCTTCGAGGTCGGCGCCCAGGCGCACGAGGGCCAGACCCGCATCACCGGCGAACCGTACATCATGCACCCGGTGGCGGTGGCGCAGATCCTTGCCAATATGCGCATGGATCACGAAAGCATTACCGCTGCCGTTCTGCACGATACGCTGGAAGACACCCACCTTTCCAAGGAAGACATCGAGCAGCAGTTTGGCGAGGAAATCGCCAACCTGGTGGATGGTGTCACCAAGCTGGATAAAATGAAGTTCCGCACCCGCAGTGAAGCGGATGCGGAAAGCTTCCGCAAGCTGATGCTGGCCATGTCACGCGACCTGCGGGTGATTTTCATCAAGCTGGCCGACCGCATGCACAACATGCGCACCCTGGACAGCATGAGCCCGGCATCCCGGCGCCGCATCGCGCGCGAAACACTGGATATTTACGCTCCGATTGCCGACCGCCTGGGCATGAACAACATGAAGGCCGAACTGGAGGATATGGGCTTTGCCAACCTGTATCCGTGGCGTTACCGCACCATCAACGAACACCTGGACCAGATGACTGGCCACCGCCAGGAAATCGTGGAAAACATCGAGCAGGCGCTGAAGAAAAAAATGCACGATGCCGGCGTACCCTGCCGCATTTCCGGCCGGCAGAAGACGCCGTACAGCATCTACAAGAAAATGCTGTCCAAGGATCTTTCGTTTTCGGAAGTAACCGACTTCTATGCCTTCCGCATCATTACCCAGACCGAATCACACTGCTATGTGGCACTGGGCATTGTGCACAACCTGTATGCCCCCAAGCCGGGGCGTTTCAAGGATTTTATCGCGCTGCCCAAGGCCAATGGCTACCAGTCGCTGCACACCATCCTGAACAGCCCGTACGGACTGCCGATTGAAATCCAGATCCGCACCGAGGAAATGGACATGATGGCGGTCAAGGGCGCAGCAGCGCATTGGCAATACAAGACCAGCAAGACCTCGGGCAGCGGCTCGGCCCAGGTGCGCGCCCGCGAATGGCTGATGCAGCTGGTCGACGTGCAGCGGCATACCGGCGACTCGATGGAGTTTCTCGACAGCGCCAAGTCGGACCTGTTTCCGGATGAGATATTCGTCTTCACGCCGAAAGGCAAAATCATCGACTTGCGGCGCAACGCCACCGCGCTGGATTTTGCCTATGCCATTCATACGGATGTGGGCAACCACACGCACAGTGCCCTGGTGGACAAGGTGGAAGTGCCCCTGTCCACCCGCCTGCAGAATGGCCAGACGGTCAAGATCATCACCCACAGCGCCTGTTACCCACGGCCCGAATGGCTGGAGTTTGTCTCCACCGCCCGTGCCCGCACCTCGATACGTGCCTATCTGAAAAGCCTGCAGCACAGCGACAAAGTGGCGCTGGGTCTGCGGCTGCTGGAAAAAGCACTGAACGCCCGCGGCAGTTCACTGGATGCCATTCCGCAGGAGCGCATGGACCAGTTCCTGAAGGATAACCATCTGGCGCAGCAGGAAGACCTGTTCCTGGACCTCGCGCTGGGCAGCACGCTGTCGAATATCGTGGCCGCCAAGCTGGCGCCCGATTCCAGCCTGCTGGCGGAGCAGCAAAGCAGCGAAGAAGCCCTGACCATTGCCGGCTCGGAAGGCAGCGCGGTGAGTTTCGGCGCCTGCTGCCTGCCGGTGCCCGGCGACCGCATCATGGCCTATGTGTCCACCGACAAGGGCGTGGTGGTGCATCGCGTGAGCTGCGCCAATGTGCGTGAATTCCGCAAACATCCGGACCGCTGCATCGATGTGCGCTGGGCGCCGATCACCCAGGGCAAGTTCCCGGTGGCGGTGGAAATAACCACCAACAATGTGCAGGGCGTGCTGGCCAATATATCCACCAGCATTGCCGAGGCCGGCAGCAATATCGAAAAAGTCGTCATGACCGAAAGCAACCCGGAAACCGCTACCATGCTGTTCAATATCAGCGTGGAGAACCGCGACCACATGGCGCGCGTGCTGCGCCGCCTGAGGCGCAACAGCCGGGTCATCCGCGTGTCCCGCCTGTAGGCAGGCCGCCAGCAGAAATACCGCAACAAACAAAGGAACACAGCACATGAGCAAGCAGATCATCTCCACCCCGAATGCACCGGCTGCCATCGGCACTTATTCACAAGCCACCCGTCATGGCGATACCGTATACCTGTCGGGTCAGATACCACTGATTCCGGCCAGCATGGAGATAGTTGAAGGCGGAGCGGAGGAACAGATCCACCAGGTGTTCAAAAACCTCAAGGGACTGTGCGAGGCAGCCGGCGGCAGTCTTGACCAGATACTCAAGCTGAATATTTTCCTGACCGACATGGGAGATTTCGGCAGCGTAAATGCCATCATGTCCGAGTACTTCTCCGAACCCTACCCGGCGCGGGCTGCCATCGGTGTGGCTGCACTGCCGCGTAACGTGCGGGTGGAAATGGATGCCGTGCTCGGTCTCTGAGCCGGGCGTCACGTCACGGCGGCCACGCCGCGCCTGCACGCATCATGCCTGAGACTGGCACGCCTGCGCCCGACTCCGGGCGAGCCGGGCTGTCACGTTTGCGCGGTGTCGGCCCGCGCCTGCTGGAATCTTTGGAGCAGTTCGGTATCCATACGGTGGTGGACCTGCTGTTTCATCTGCCGTTCCGTTACGAGGACCGCACGCGCCTCTACCCGCTGGGCAGCCTGTATCCGGGCTGCCAGGCGCTGGTTGAAGGCGAGGTTGAACACTGCGCCATTGTTCCCGGGCGCCGGCCCACGCTGGTGGTGGTGCTGGCCGATGGCAGCGGCCGCATCACGCTGAGATTTTTTCACTTTCGCCATACCCAGAAGCAACAACTCACCAAGGGCACGCGCTTGCGGTGTTTTGGTGAAGTGCGGGGCGGCTTCAAGGGGCTGGAAATGATCCACCCCAGCTACAAGCGGCTGGTCGCCGGCAGCGACGAGCCGGTTTCCGACCGGCTCACGCCGGTCTATCCCACCACCGAAGGGCTGGGCCAGGCCACCTGGATCAAGTTGACCGGCCAGGCACTGGACCTGCTGCGCGCCGGAGCGCTGCAGCTGGATGAATTGCTGCCGGCCGAACTACTGGAAAACCTGCAGCTGCCCAGTCAATTACCCAACCTGGCCCAGGCCATCGAATACATTCACCAGCCGCCTGGCGACGCGGACGTGGCGGCGCTGGTGGAACGCCGCCATCCCGCGCAACAGCGCCTGGCGCTGGAAGAGCTGTTGGCGCACAACCTCAGCATGCAGCAACTGCATCAGCAGCAACACCGGCTGCGGGCCCCCGCGCTGGATCAGCCCGGCGCGATGGAGCAACGTTTCCTGGCGTCGCTGCCGTTTACGCTGACGGCGGCGCAACAACGGGTTATAGCGGAAATCCAGCAGGACCTGGCCGCGCGCCACCCGATGCAACGGCTGTTACAGGGCGATGTGGGCTCCGGCAAGACCGTGGTGGCCGCGATGGCCGCACTGCGCGCCATCGGCAATGGCTACCAGGTGGCCATCATGGCCCCGACCGAACTGCTGGCCGAGCAACATTTGCGCAGTTTCCGTGGCTGGTTTGCCGGTCTTGGCATTGAACCCGTCTGGCTCAGCAGCAAGGTCAAGGGCAAAGCCCGCAGCGCCGCGCTGGAAGCGATTGCCGCCGGCGAGCCGCTGGTCATTGGTACCCATGCACTGATGCAGCAAGGGGTGGCTTTTCAACGCCTGGGGCTGGCCGTGGTGGATGAGCAGCACCGCTTTGGCGTGCACCAGCGGCTGGCCCTGATCGACAAGGCGGCGGACGATAACGAGAATGCCCACCAGCTGATCATGACTGCCACACCCATACCCCGCACGCTGGCGATGACCGCCTACGCCGGCCTGGAAACATCGGTGATTGATGAACTGCCGCCGGGCCGCAAGGCAGTGAATACAGCGGCCATTTCCAGCGAGCGCCGCGGCGAAGTCATGCGCCGCGTGGCCAGCGCCTGTGCTGCCGGCCGCCAGGCTTACTGGGTGTGCACCCTGATCGAAGAATCGGACGCCATCCAGGCTCAGGCCGCAGAAGACGTGGCTGCTGAACTGGCCCGCGAACTACGGCCGGTGCGCGTCGGCCTGGTGCAGGGCCGGCTCAAGCCGGCAGAAAAACAGGCGGTTATGGATGCGTTCAGCGCCGGCGATATCCAGCTGTTGGTGGCCACCACGGTGATCGAAGTGGGCGTCGATGTGCCCAATGCATCACTGATGATTATTGAAAACGCCGAACGCCTGGGGCTGGCGCAACTGCACCAGTTACGCGGCCGGGTCGGGCGTGGCGCCGAGCAATCGTCCTGCGTGTTGTTGTTCGAATCCGGCGCCGGACCGCTGGCCAAGGAACGCCTGGGCATTCTGCGGCAAACCACCGACGGTTTCAAAATCGCCGAAAAGGACCTGCAACTGCGTGGCCCCGGCGAGGTGCTGGGAACGCGGCAAACCGGCATGCTGCAGTTCCGTGTGGCCGACCTGGCCCGTGACCAGGAGCTGCTGGAGCGCATACCGCCGGTGGCCGACCGCATCCTCGCCGGGTCGCCGCAACTGGCCAGCCGGCTGATCCGCCGCTGGATTGGCGATTCCACCCGATTTGCCGGAGTCTAGCGCAATGCCGGCTGACAAGCCCGTGCTGAACATGCGGTTTCTGCCCGCGGAATACAGCATTCACCGGTTGGCGCCGGGCCAGGCTCCACCGCAACAGAAGCACCCGGCAGCCGCAGACCACCAGACCATTCGCTGTGTGCTGCAATGCACCGATGAGATAACCGTGGTGTGCCCCTCGCAGGAAGACGTCTGTGCGGCGGAAACCGAAGCCCATTGGCGGGTACTGAAACTGGACGGGCCGTTTGAGTTCAGCCAGACGGGCATTCTCGCCGCGGTTGCGCAAACGCTGGCGGAAGGCGGAGTCAGTATTTTCGCGTTGTCCAGCTGGGCCACCGACTACATCCTGGTGCGCAGTGCCCAACGGCAACTGGCGCAAAAGCTGCTGCAGCAGCAAGGTCATTGTTTTCCGGCCGAACCGTAAAGTTTTGGCGCTAGTCCAGCCCCTGCAATACTTCCAGCACAGCCTGGCGGGCCCGCTCAATCGTGGTTCGCAAGGTTTCCTCGGCCTGGATGGCGGCCGGCGTGTGCTGGCCGGCGGCGTCACGCTGGTGCAGCAACAGGAAATGCCGGGTCCACTGCTGGTGTAGTGCCTGACCCGCCGCGGGTGCGGGTTCCGGCATCAGGCTCATCAGGTCGCGGCACATGGCAGCCAGGCCAAACCCGCGCAATCTCGACATTCCTTCGATGGCCTCATCGCGTTGCAATTGGGCCGTGTAGTAATAACGCACATCGACAATTTCCTGCAGCTCGCCCAGGTGTTGCAGCACCTGGAAGGATGCATGGCGCACATTCCGTTGTTGCTCGGTCAGCTCATTGCGCCAGGTGTTGTACGCCAGCGCGGTGACGGCGATCAGCAGACTGGAAAGCGCCACGGAATTGCGCCGGAACTGGGCCAGCAGGGAGTTTTGCGGTGAGGTTTCCAATGCGGTTCCTAGCCGGCCGCCACCCGGTTGGTACTGACGTCGGCTGCGGCTTGCCGGATATCTTCGGCAATGCGCGATTGCAGGCTGGTGAATTCGTCTGTATCACGCAGGGAATCCATGCGCCAGTCCAATTCCATCAGCCAGCGCTGGCGGAAACCGAGCTCGTACGCCTGCTGTAATTTCTGCAGAGCCGGACTCACTTCACCGTCCATCGCGAACAAGGCTGCTTCGGTATAGGCAATGCCTGCATCATTGACTCCGTTGAGCCGGGCGCGCTGGACGTTGCGCGCCGCGGTTTGCAAAAATTGCCGCGCGGTGTCCTTCTGGCCCAGACGCCTGGCGGCTTCAGCGGCAAAGGTTATGGCCAGCATCACGTCCTCTTTCCAGGCCAGTGCTTCACTGTCTTCTGCTGCCTTGCGCAGTGCATCCAGTGCGGCATGGTTATCCTGCTTCATTATGGCCAGGATGCCCAATCGCAAATACAAGCCCCGCCGCAGGTCCAGCGGCAGGTTCTGCTCGTCTTCAGCCAGCATTTCCAGCGTCAAACGCCGGGCTTCCTCATAGCGGCCCTGGCGAAACAGGGAAAACCAGTACTCACCCAGCAGACCGGAATTCTCGGCAGATTGTTGCAAACCGGCTTGTAACAATTGTTCCGCGGTATCCATGCGGTCCAGCATCAGCCAGGCATCGGCCAGCAAGGTGATGTCCATCGGGTTATCCGGCTCCAGCGCCAGCGAACGCTGCGCCAGACGCAACCCTTCCGCCAGATTTCCGGTAGCCAGTTCCAGACCGGCCAGGGCCCGCAACAGGGTGGTGGAACCAGGACGCAATTCCAGTTGGCCGCTCAATACCTGGCGCGCTTCATCGTTGATGCCGCGTGTGCGCAGATTGTTGGCCAGGTTTACCGCCAACAATTCGTTCAAGGGGTCCAGGATCAGCGCTTGTTCCAGCACGCGGTGTTCTTCCGGCAAGCGGCCCTGCTCGCCCAGCACTCCGGCCAGCCACAGTTGCGCCGGAATGTAATCCTCGTTCAGTTCCACGGCACGGCGCAGCGCCGATTCCGCTGCATCGCGCTGACCGATTTGCCAACGCGCCAGGCCCAGAGCGGCGAATGCCTCGGCCGATGAAGGGTCCAGCGCCAGTGCCTGGTCTATCATTGGTTGCGCCCGCTCGGTGGCTTTCTGCGTGCTGATATTGCCGTACTGGGACAACAGCAGCCAGCTGTCTGCCATCGCCGCATAGGCCGGCGCAAAGCCCGCATCGTGTTTCAGTGCCTCGGCAAACAGACCCAGCGCGCGCTCCAGTTCACCCGGGGTTCTGCGCCACCAGTGCAGACGGCCGGTCCGGTAGGCATTGGCTGCCGCCAGGCTGTCCGTGGTGCCCGAGCGGTTCTGCTCCAGGCCAGCAAACGATTCCACCAGGGCCTTGGCGATCTGGCTGGCCACCTCATCCTGGATGGCGAACAGGTCATCCATCTCGCGGTCGTATGACTGTGACCAGATATGGAAGCCATCTTCCACGTTGATCAGCTGCGCGGTCAGACGGATGCGGTTACCGGAAGAACGGATACTTCCCTCCAGCACGGTGCGCACATTCAGCAAACGGCCGATTTCGCGGATATCGTGCTGCGGGTCGCGAAAGGCAAAGGATGAGGTTCGGGCCGCCACGTGCAGGCCATTGACCTGCGCCAGGATATTCAGAATTTCCTCGGCCACGCCATCAGAAAAATAAGCCTGGTTGCCTTCCGCGGACAGGTCGGCAAACGGCAGAACTGCAATGGAGTTCTGCGGTGCGGTGAATTGTCTGGGTTCCTCGGTGGGCAATTGCTGCGCCACCTCGGCCGCACCGGGCGTGCTTTCAAATACGCTGGAATAGTAGGCGTAAAACACATAGCCGAGACCCACGGTGGCCAGCATCATGGCACTGAACAGTACGGCCGTCTGTGAACGGCTGAGCAGGCCGGCCGCGTCGGTGCGCTTGACGCCGGTCTGGGTGATCTCGAATTGCCAGGCCAGCAGGAATACCAGCGGAAACCCGAGGATCAGGACAATCACCATCAGCGTGGGCAGCCAGTCCGGCAGGCGCAAGGGCTCTACCGCCGCATCCATCAGCTGCAGCAGCACAAACACCGCTACCGCGTAAGCACCGACCGTGCGCGGAACCTTGCGGCGCGTCAGTTCGGCCAGTGTGGCGGAAAAAAATGTATGTCCTTGCGACATCCTGTTCCTGCTTTTCGCCAGTTCGGATCCAAAACGCTAAAACGTGACCCGGTGAATCGGGGGCGTTAACCCGGGTCAAAGCCCTGTTATTGTTTGTTCGTATTGCTGCGCGCTCAGAAACGCGCTGTTAACGGCCTCCAGGCCCTTGGCTTTCCGGTCTACTGCCAATCGGGCCGTTTGCGTCTGATCAGGCCGGAAATGTCGTTATCGCCTTCGCCGGCAGCCACCAGCTCGGTGTAATCGCGCCGGGCGGATTCCACGCCCGGTAAGGTTATATTCAATTTCTGTGCCAGCTCGCTGACGATGCCCAGGTCCTTTAATAACAACGACTGCTTGAAGCCCTTTTCAAACCGGTCCTCCAGCATGGATTCACCACGGTGGCGCAAAAACCATCCATCGGCTGCGCCGGAGCTCAATACCGATAATAGACGCTCGCGCGGCAGGTTTAGTTGCTCGGCCAGAGCCAGGGCTTCGCACACAGCCTCGGCCACACCGGCCACAATCACCTGGTTTACCGCCTTTGTGGCCTGCCCGCTGCCTACCGGACCCATCAACGTAACCGCGGCGGAATAGGCCTCAATAATCGGCCGAATTCGCTCAAAAGTGGCCGGATTGGCACCCACCATGGACACCAGCCTGCCATTGATGGCGCCTTCCACCCCGCCGGAAACCGGCGCATCCACATAGTCGATGCCCTTGGACTTGAACTGCCCGGCCAAAGTTTCCGTGATCGTGGGACTGACGGTAGATGTGTCCACGAACACCCCACCTGTCCGCATGGCGGACAGGCAGTCACTGGCAACCGCTTGCAGATCATTGTCTGCTGATACACAAATCAGCATCACGTCACAGCGTTGCGCCAGTTCCGCCACACTGTCCGCATGCCAGCAGTCCAGCTCATCAGCCAGCGAGGCGGCTTTGGAGGCGGTGCGGTTCCAGACCCCTTCCAGCAACTGCTTGCCAGCCAAATGCCGCGCCATTGGCGCGCCCATGGCACCCAGACCAATGACGCCGGTGCGTAATTCATTCATGTTATTCGTCCTCGAAAGACTTCAGAGTGCTTCGTCGCCTTCCTCGCCGGTGCGAATGCGCACCGCGCGATCCAGCGACTGGACGAAAATTTTGCCATCGCCGATGCGCCCGGAGGCCGCGGCATCGGCAATCGCTTCCACCACCGCATCCACCCGGTCATCGGGCACTGCCACTTCAAGCTTCAGCTTGGGCAGAAAATCCACCACGTATTCCGCGCCCCGGTACAGTTCGGTGTGGCCTTTCTGCCGGCCAAAGCCGCGTACTTCGGTAACCGTCATGCCCTGGATGCCGGTCTCAGCAATGGCATCACGAACGTCGTCGAGTTTGAACGGCTTGATAATGGCGATAATGAGTTTCATATTGTTGTCCGGCTATTGAGTGGATCAGGGGACTTTAATGCGCGCATAATGGTGCCGCAAGAGCCATCCCCAAGATACAGGAAAAACGAATGATAGACCTGCGCCTGATTGATGAATTGAGCCGCAAGCTCAGCGCCGCACTGCCCCCTGGCGTGACGCGCCTGAAAGAAGAAACCGAAGAGCAATTCAGGCTGGTTCTCACCCGCTCGTTCGAGCGCATGAACCTGGTCACGCGAGAGGAATTCGACGCCCAGGCCGCCGTTCTGGCCCGCACCCGTGAGAAGCTCGAGCAGTTGCAGGAACAGATCAGCAAGCTGGAACAGGCCTGAGCCACTGCCGCCTTACCGGATGCAGGCGTATACATTCCGCGCCGTGTGTCTGCAACCAGTGCGCACTCCCACATCGTAAGCTGACATGAAACAACACTTGAGTTTGATCGCCTGGCTGGCTCTGGCCGTGATCTGGGGCAGCAATTTCATCTTTATGAAATGGGGCACCGAATCGATTTCCGCCCTGCAGGTGGTATTGATCCGGGTGGTGGTGGGCAGCCTGCCGGTGGCCGTGTACGCTGTTTGGCGCAAACAATTACGGCTCAGCCAATTGCGGCATTTGCATCACTTCGCCGTGATGGCCTGCCTGGCTGCAGCGGTGTATTACTACGGTTTCGCCAAAGGCACTTCTCTGTTGCCATCCGGCATCGCCGGAGCGGTCAGCGGCGCTATCCCGCTGTTCGCCACTCTGGCCGCCGTGGTTTTTCTGCCCGAAGAAAAGCTGACATTACCGAAAGCCGGCGGCCTGCTGCTGGGTTTGATCGGGGTGGTGATGATTGCTCGGCCATTTGACGCAGAGCCTGGCAGCGCCAGTACCGCCGGTGTGCTGTACATTGTGGCAGGCTCTCTCAGCCTGGGGCTGTCTTTCGTGTACGCGAAAAAATTCATCTCGCCGCTGGGCATTCCGGCTGCCGCGCTGGTCACGTGGCAGTTGGGCCTGGCCAGCTTGCTGCTGGCGGTGGTTACCGACTTCAACGGCCTGGCCCGGATCACTGCAGACCCGGTGGCCTTGTGGGGTACGGTTTTTGGCCTGGGCGTGCTAGGCACCGGCCTGGCATTCATCATCTACTATTTTATTGTGCAGACCATGGGTGCGGTGCGCGCCTCATCCGTTACCTACCTTCCCCCGGTGGTTGCCTTGCTGATCGGCGTACTGTTTGTAGGCGAAACCGTGACCGTGCTGGATTACCTGGCCACCGGACTGATACTGGGTGGTGTGGTGCTGTTAAACCGCCAGACTGCGCCGGTTCCGGTACCCGGGCCGGGCCAGCAGACCGGTCAGCAGGAACACTGACAGCCTCGATTGAAACCGGGCCAGCGCTTTACCGGGGAGCGAGTTCTTGCGCCCAGCCGGCCAATGGATCCATGGCCAGCGCGCGGTCGTACATGCGGCGTGCCGTTTCGATTTGCCCAGCGTTTATCGTGGGCTGAATGCGACTGGCCAGCAGGGATGCACCGACGATACCCTGATCCTGGCGTATCGTTCGCAGC
>JBFIHZ010000006.1:0-36347 GCA_041601535.1 Lysobacterales bacterium
GCGCGCCGCCAGATTGGTTCGGTGATCAAGCCGCTGGTGTATCTGCTGGCGCTGGAGCACCCCGAAGCCTATAACCTGATGAGCCGTATTGACGACGCGCCGTTGCGTTTGCGCCAGGCCGACGGCAGCCACTGGAGCCCGGACAACTACGATCGCCTGTCGCACGGCAATGTCACGCTGCTGGAAGCCCTGACCCGTTCCTATAACCAGGCCACGGTGCGCCTCGGCCTGGAGGTTGGCGTCAATAACGTGCTGCACAAGCTGGTGCAGCTGGGGGTTGCCGCCGAGATTGACGCCGTGCCGTCGGTGTTCCTGGGTGCGGTGGAACTCACGCCGCTGGAGGTCACTCAAATCTACCAGTCCATCGCGGCCGGCGGCTACAGCGTGCCATTACGCTCGGTTACCGCCGTGCAAACCGAAGACGGTGGGGAATTGGTGCGATATCCACTGAGATTGTTACCGCAAGCCCACCGCGAGGCCATTGGTGTGCTGAATTACGCGCTCACCCAGGTGGTGGCGCAAGGTACCGCACGGGCCTTGCCGGGCCTGCTCGGGGAAAATACGGTCATCGCGGGTAAGACAGGTACTACAAATGACCGGCGGGACAGCTGGTTTGTCGGCTATACTCGTGACCGGATTGGCGTGGTCTGGGTTGGGCAGGACAACAACCAGCCGGCCGGCGTGACAGGCAGCAACGCCGCCATGCGGGTGTGGGCGCGCCTGTTCAAAACCCTGCCACTGGAACCGGTCGACCTGCGCATGCCTGACGGCGCGTTCTGGCTGTGGGTGGATGCCAGTGACGGACGCCTTAGTGCCGAGACCTGTCCAGGTGCCATTCAGGTGCCCTACGTCAGCGGCTCGGAACCCCAGCAAGTGAGTGACTGTCTCAGGGCAATCAATGAAGATGGCGATGAGTCATTCTGGAGAAAATGGTTTGGCAATAAAGAATAGCAAGGCCGCTGGCGTATTGCCGTCAGCCGGCACGATCAGCCGTAATCACCTGAGAACCCTTGGCGCCGCCGCTGCCATGTTGTTGCTGGCCGCCTGCGCGGGCAGCCCGCCTGCTCCGGTGGAAGACCGTGAAGTGGAACAGCGCGTGCGTGAACCGGCCCGCCAGGAGAGTGCTGGCGTGCAGGTCTATCCGCTGCAGAACCCGGCAGTGAAACAACTGATTGATGATGCGCGCACGGCTGAAGCCAGTGGCAATTACGACGCTGCCGCTGTGTCGCTGGAGCGGGCCTTGCGCATTCAGCCGCGCGATCCGGAGTTGCTGCAGCACATGGCGGAAATCCAGTTGCACAAGCAGGATTACGAACAGGCCCTGAACTTCGCCATCCGCTCGTATGATTCGGGCTCCAGGGTGGGTGAAATCTGCAGCCGTAACTGGCATACCATCAGCGTGGCGCGTGAACACCTGGGTGACCGCAGGGGGTCGGGTGAAGCCGACAGCCGTGCTGCCCAGTGCATGAATGCCAAGCCGCAGGGTTACTGAGCCGCCTGTGCACAGGCAGACCGTGCTCGGGCAGTGCCTGCCGGCAACTGCTGCGGTGAGTGTGACGCGGTGAACCAGAGCGCGCGCTTACTCGATCAGAACAGCCCGCTGTCCAGCCTGTTGCCTGGCTTTGCGCCGCGGGCTGAACAGATTCTCATGGCCGAGGCGGTGGAGAAGGCCCTGGCGGAGAAAAGCGTGCTGGTGGTGGAAGCCGGCACGGGTATTGGCAAAACCCTGGCCTACCTGGTGCCGGCCCTGCTCAGCGGTGAGCGGGTAATTGTCTCAACCGGCACCAAGAACCTGCAGGATCAGCTGTATTTCCGCGATCTGCCGATCGTGCTGGAGGCGCTGGGGCTGAGCACCGCTACGGCCTTGCTCAAAGGCCGCAGCAACTACCTGTGCCTGTATCGCATGGAGCAGGCCCGCAGCGAGGGCCGCCTGCCCAGCCGTGAAGCAGTAAGTGAACTGGAAGCGGTGCGCGACTGGTCCCTGCGTACGGCTGATGGCGACCTGTCGCTGGCGCCGGTGATTTCGGACGACAGCGGCTTGTTGCCCATGGTCACGTCCACGGCCGATAACTGCCTGGGCTCGGACTGTCCGCGGTTTGAGGAATGTTTTGTCGCCCTGGCCCGCCGGCAGGCCCAGGATGCCGACATCGTGGTGGTCAATCACCATTTGCTGTTCGCCGATATGGCCATCAAGCAGAGCGGCTTTGGCGAAGTGCTGCCAGGCGCCTCGGCCTTTATCATTGATGAGGCTCACCAGGCGCCGGAAACGGCCGCGCGATTCTTCAGCGTGACCCTGTCCGGGCGGCAGATTGATGATCTGTGCGGTGATATCACCGCGGAATGCGCCGGGCTCAGCGGTGCGCTCACGCCTTTGCGGGAGCCGCTGGACGCCTGTACGCAACAGGTAAAAGAACTGCAGCTGGCCATTGCGGAGCATGCCGGTGAGCGCGGACCGTGGACCGAACTGGTACGTAATGACTCCATCCGCAACGCCTTGCAGGGCCTGGACCTGGCGATTGCATCGTTGGGCGAAACCGTCAGCGCCCTGGAAGGCCGCTCGCGCGGCATGGACCAATGCATTGACCGGGTACGCGAACTGCAACTGTGCATGGACCGCTTCGATGCCGATACCGGCCACAACGAGGTGCGCTGGTATGAACGTCGCGGGCGCGGTTTTGCGCTGCACATCACGCCGCTGGAAGTGTCCTCGGTATTCAATGCATTTCGTGAAGCCAGCGACGCCGCCTGGCTGTTTACCTCCGCCACGCTGGCCGTGGGCGGCGATTTCGGACATTTCACCCGGCAGTTGGGCCTGGACGATGTGACCACGCTGCAACTGGATTCGCCGTTTGATTATGCCAGCCACGCGTTGATGTGGTTGCCGCAAAACCTGCCGGAGCCGCGCGATGCGGGCTTCGTGGAGCGTTTACTGGATCTGGCGGTGCCCTTGCTGGAAGCCAGCCAGGGCCGCGCTTTCCTGCTGTTTACCTCGCACCGGGCATTGCGGCTGGCCGCTTCACTGCTGCCCGAACGCGTGGATTTTCCGCTGTTTGTGCAGGGTGAGTTACCGCGCAATTTGCTGCTGGAACAGTTCCGCGCCTCCGGCAATGGCGTGCTGCTGGGTTCTGCCAGTTTCTGGGAAGGGGTGGATGTGATCGGTGACGCCCTGAGCCTGGTGGTGATCGACAAGCTGCCATTTGCGGCGCCGGATGATCCGGTGACCGAAGCGCGCAGCGAATCCTTGCGGCGTGAGGGGGGTAATCCGTTCTTGCAGTTGTACCTGCCGCAGGCGGTGATTGCGCTGAAGCAGGGGGCCGGCCGGCTGATTCGCGACGTCAATGACCACGGGGTGCTGGTCATCTGCGACCCACGCATCCAGACCCGTTCCTATGGCCGCATGTTTATCGACAGTCTGCCGCCCATGCGCCAGGCTGAATCACAATCTGAAGTCGAGGAGTTTTTACGTGACACGCTTACTGGCCATTGAAACCTCCAGTGAAGCCTGCTCGGTGGCCTTGCAGTTGGGTGACACGGTGCTGCAACGGCATCAGCACCAGCCGTTACAGCACGCCGAGCTGTTGCTGCCAGCGGTGCACGGCCTGCTGGATGAAGCCGGCGTGGCGCTGGCCAGCCTGGAAGCGATTGTCTTTGGCCGTGGTCCGGGCAGTTTTACCAGCCTGCGCATTGGCATCGGCGCGGTGCAGGGCCTGGCCTGGGGCGCAGAGCTGCCGGTAGTGCCGGTGTCTTCGCTGGCCGCCGTGGCCCAGGCCGCCTGGCAGCAGCTTGGCGGAAATCACGATACTGCCGGCCATATCCTGGCGGCCATGGACGCCCGCATGAGTGAGGTGTTTCATGGTCTGTTCAGGATGACGGAGCAAGGCGTGGTCGAGGCTGCGGGGCCTGAAGCGGTCAGCCCGCCAGCCGAGGTGGTGATGCCAGATGCTTCCGGCAGCATCGCGGCAGGCAATGCCTTTGCGCGTTACCCGGAGCTGGCCCAGCAGGCGCGGGCGCTGAGCCATGTCGCGGACGGGGTTTTACCCGAGGCCGTGGCCTTATTGCCGCTGGCCCTGCACTGGCTGCGCAGCCATGCGCCTTTGCCGGCCAGCGCCGCCCAGCCGGTGTACGTGCGTGACAAGGTGGCGGACAAGCCCACAGCGGACTAGCTGCAAGCGAGTTTAGCCGCTGGCCGCTGCGGCCGGCCGCTCACACCAGCGCCGAGTACAGGGCCTGGTAGCGTTTCGCCACCTGGCTCCAGTCCAGCCCTTCCGCCAGCGCTCGGCCGTTCGACGCCAGTTGATGGCGTGCCTGCGGGTCCGACCACAGCCGCACGATGTCGTCCATCATCTGTTCCCAGTCCGCGGTAATCAGCGCGTGCGTGCCGGCCACGGCGGGAATGCCTTCAATGCCCTTGGGGGTGCTGATCACCGCCAGTCCGGCCGCGAAACAGTCGATGATTTTCATCCGCGTGCCGCCGCCTTCGGTCAGCGGAATGACCGCCAGGTCGGCGGCTTTTAGCCACGGCGCCACGCTGTCCACGCTGCCGGTGAAATGTATGCGGGAATGCGGGCTGCTGGCCGGAGGTTCGCGGCCTACCGCCAGCACATGGCAAACCAGGCCGCGGGCCTGCAGGCCCGGCAGCAGGATGTCGGCAAAGATCTGCATGGCCTCGCGGTTGGGCGGGTAGGAAAAAGTCCCGTGGTACACCAGCAGGGCTTCATCCCCGGTTATCTGAAAGCGTTCGCGTACCCCGGCCTGTGCCGGTGCCTGGTAATCGGCCAGGCGTACGCCATGCGTAATGGTGTGCAGACGGCCCGGCCGGACTCCGTCCTCAGCCAGTTTTTGCCGGTCAGGGTCTGATACACACACCACCGCGTCTGCCTGTTGGCAGAGTTGCAGCTCGATAGTGCGCAAATTCCGGTACTGGGCGTCGGTCAGTTCGGCGACCTGTGCCTTCATGCGCTGGTATTCCACGTTGTGTTCCACCAGCACAACGCGGCAACCCAGAATATCGCGCGCCTTGAGGCAGGGCAGTGCGTAAGCGGGAAACTCGGCCTGCAGTGTGCCCGCGCCAAGAAATTTGCCGGCCACCAGGATACGCCAGAAAAAGCCGCCGTCGGTCATCGGCAGGTACAGGAAACTGTTGTCGTGCGGCAGGTCCTTGGAGTAGTGGATCAATTTCAGCAGCGGGCCGGGCAGACTGGTCAGACGCACCCACCAGGGCAGGCGCAGGCGCTGGAAGTCGCCATCGATATAGCGGTGCCAGTGACCGGCCTCAGAAGTCACAATGCCAACTGGTACACCTGCATCGCCCAGCGCCCGCGCGGTTTCCACGACGCGCACGGCAGCGCCATGGTCGGCTGGAAACAGGTCGCTGCGGGTTACCAGCAGCACGCCCTGGCCAGCTTGCTGACGGCCGAACCAGCGGCCCAGAATGACCTGCCTGGCCAGGCCCAGCTGGCGCCTGATGCGTTGCCGCAGCGGCGGAACGCCCAGCACCGGTGGCTGCTCGCTGGCGCGCAGTTCCAATGGCAGGCGTGGCGCTTTGGCCGGGGCTTGCAGCCAGTCCAGCAATTGCCGCACCGAGCGGTCCGGGCGCAGGACTTCCTTCACCAGCTGGATGGCACCGGCGGATTTTTCCGCCCAGTCCGCGGCGTCAGTGGTAATGCGGACCAGCAGTTCCGCGGCCTGCTCCGGACTGTCCACCAGCCAGCCAGCGTTGTGGCTTTCCACCAGTGACGCCAGTGGCAGGTAGCGGTTGCACATCAACGGCAGGCCATGCCGCAAAAATTCCAGTGAACGGAATGACTGGCTGTAGGCCCGCTCGATATTCCAATCGGCCAGTTCCAGGCCGATGTGAGCCCGGTCGGTAAGGAACCGGCTGTATTCGTCATACGGCAACAAATCGCGTTGCTCTACCACTGGTGCCAGGCTGTCCAGATCATTTGAATCCGCCGTGCCGGCCTCGCCATGCCAGCGGTAACTGCCGCCAAAGTGGCTGATATGCACCGGCGCCGGACAGTCCGCTGCCGCTGCGGCCAGTGCCTGCAGGTAATGGTGCGAGCGGCGCCACGGCCAGTTGACCCCGCCGCTGACCAGCTGCCAGCCAGCCTGCGTGGGCCGCGAACGTGGCTGGCCGGCCAAGCGCGCGCCCAGCGGCACCACGATGACCGGCACGCGCTGGCGCAGATCGAAACCGGCCTCGATCAGGGGATTGATCAGCAGGTGAGCCTGCTGATCGTTGCCCACCATGATCAGGTCGCAGCGTTGCAGGTTCAGCTTCAGTCGGCGCAGGCCGGCGCGTACCGCTTCAGGCTGTTCAAACAATTGCTCCAGCGGGCGCGGCGCAACAAAATCAAGTACCACCGGAATGCTCAGGTCAAACGGCAGCAGCCCGGCCAGTTCCCAGTAGGAAACCAGGATGACGTCCGGCGCGCAGCGCGAGATGATGCCCTGCAGTTCATCGCTGTTGCGAAACGGACCGGGCGATGCGGCCTGGTGGTTATCCGCGGTATCGCGGCCGGCCAGCCAGGTGTGCTGCAAAACGTGGTCCTGCTCTGACAACGCACTGCACAACTGTTCCATGCGGATGGCGTTGCCGCTGACAACATCGCTGTGCTGAAGTGGCGGTTCCTGGGCGACAATCAGTATATTCACTGCATGGCCGCCCCGCTGCTGCGCAGGTCGCGCTGCCGGGTTCCGGCCCGGCCTGCCAAAGCGTCTGCTCCGTTCATGGGTGCATCAGCTGCCCAGCAGAACATAAGTGGCCAGTCCGACGAAAGCGAAGATACCGATGACATCGGTGACCGTGGTCAGCACCACACCGCCGGCCAGTGCCGGGTCGATGGACAGACGCCGCAGCACTACCGGCACCAGCGCGCCGGCCAGCGCGCCGGCAATCAGGTTGAGCAGGATGGCGATGGCAATCACCACGCCCAGGTCCATCTGCCCATACCACAGCGCGGCAATGGTTCCGACCAGCAATGCGAACACCACGCCGTTCATCAGCCCCACCAGCAATTCCTTGCGTAACAGCGCCGGGATATTGCGGGCGCTGACCTGGCCAGTGGCCATGCCGCGTATCATCAGGGTCAGGGTCTGGGTGCCGGCAATACCACCCATGCTCATCACCACCGGAAACAGCACGGCGGTGGCCACCAGCTGCTCCAGCGTGGGTTCGAATGCGAACAGGACAGCCGCGGCCATCAGCGCGGTCACCAGGTTTACCCCCAGCCACAGCCAGCGCTTGCGCGCCGACTGCAGGGCCGGTGCAAACATATCGTCGGCTTCGTCCAGGCCGGCCATGGTCAGCACCGAGTGCTCGGCTTCCTCGCGGATCACGTCAACCACGTCGTCAATGGTGATGGTGCCCAGCAGTCGCTGGTCATGATCGGTCACCGGAGCGGAAATAAGGTCGTGGTGCTCGAAATCGGTGGCGACCTGGCTGGCGGTCATGTCCACCGGCATGGATTTCAGGCTGCGGTCCATGTGCTCCGCCACCGTGGTGGTCGGGTCCTTGGTGAGCAGGTCGGCCAGTTTCAGCGCGCCGAGGTAGCGGCCGGAGCGGTCCACCACGAACAGGTAATCGAACACTTCCGGCAGTTCGCCACGGGAACGCAGGTAGCGCAGCACCACATCCAGGCTGACGTCCGGGCGGATGGTCAGAACATCCGGGTCCATCAGGCCGCCGGCGGAATCCTGCGGGTAGGACAGCACCCGGTCCAGCCGTTCGCGATCCTGCCGGCCCATGCTGCTGAGCACGGTGGAAATGACCGTGTCGGGCAGGTCATCAAGGATATCGGCCAGGTCGTCGAGGTCGAGATCGCCGACAGCGGCAACCAGTTCGTCGGGCGTCATGTCCCGGATCAGGCTGGCACGCACCTCATCATTGACCTCAACCAGCACGTCACCGTCCTGGGCCGGGTCGATCAGATCCCATACCGCCAGGCGCTTGGGCAGCGGCAGGGATTCGAGCAAATCGCCGATTTCAGCAGCGGACAGACCGCTGACCAGGCGGCTGACGCGGTACTGCACACCGGAATCGAGGGCCTTGGACAGGCGATCAAGCTGACGGGCTGTTTTTTCTTCGTGGATCTGTTCGGCCATGCCGTCCTCCCGCTAGCCGGCCAGCGAATGCATCGCCGGTCGCATCGTGTACCAGGGCTTCAGACCGGGAAGAGTGCATTTCGTTTCAGCCTGTTCCCGGGCTCGGCGCATTATAACTGAAGCGTGCTTCAGGCATGGGCGCAAGGCATGGGAACCCACGGTGCTGACTGGCGGGAAGTATGCGATGTTCGGACCACCGGCTGTGGCAGCCGGGCTCGGGCGACTGGTGTCAGTGCTGTTTTTGTGACTGGTCCAGCAACTGCAGCAAAGGCGAGTGCTGGCGATTGCAGCCGAGATTCATCCAGTGGCCCAGCGCGGCGCAGGCCTTGGGAATATGGGTTTCCGTGATGACCTGCTTCACTTCCAGAATGCGCCCGGGGTGCATGCTGAAAGAGCGCAGGCCCAGTGCCAGCAGCAGCCGGGTATAGCGCCGGTCGCCGGCCATTTCACCGCATACCGTGACCGGGACTTTCAGGCTGGCGGCGGTGGTGAATACATATTGCAGCAAACGCACCACACCCGGGTGCAAGGGGTCCAGCAGATGCGCAACCTGTTCATCGACGCGGTCAGCAGCCAGCGCGTATTGCAGCAGGTCATTGGTGCCGATGGAGACAAAATCCAGGTGCTCGCCCAGGTCCTCCATGGCCATCGCTGCCGCAGGCACCTCGATCATGCCCCCCAGCAGCATGTTGGCATCGTATGGCTGGCCCTGCTGGTCCAGTTCCGAACGCGCTTCCGCCAACAGGGACTTGACCATGAGGATTTCATTCACGCTGGTCAACATCGGGATCAGGCAATGCACCGGGCCGGTGGCGCTGGCACGCAGAATGGCGCGTAACTGGGTCTTGAACAGGTCGGTGTCACGCAGGCACAAGCGTACCGCACGCAGGCCGAGTGCCGGGTTGACAGAGCTGCGCAACAGGTTGAAGTCCAGCGCCTCGCTGGTTTTATCTGCGCCCAGATCCATGGTGCGGATGGTCAGCGGTTTACCGTTCAGCGCGCGGATGGCCTGGTTGTACTCGGCCAGCTGGGATTCTTCATCCGGTGCCTCGCCGCGCAGATACAGGAACTCGGTTCGGTACAGGCCGACGCCATCGGCACCGGCTTCCATGGCCATGATCATTTCGTCCTGACGTTCCGCATTGGCGTGCAGCGCAATGGCCTCGCCATCCATGCTGTGGGCCGGGCGTTGCCGCACCGATTCCAGTGATTTGCGGAAGCCCGAGGTGATGCGCTGAACTTCGTGATAATGCTCCAGGAAGGCCACATCCGGATCGGCGTAAACCACACCCAGGCGGCCGTCCAGCACCAGCGTTTCGCCTTCTTTCAACAGGTTTTGCGCCAGCCGCACGCCAAACACGGCCGGAATACCCAGGCTGCTGGCAAGGATGGCCGCATGGCTGTAGGGGCTGCCGTGTTCGGTCACCACGCCGGCCACGCCGCGCTCATGCAGCGCCGCCAGCTCGCCGGGGGTCAAATCGGCAGCGATGACCAGGGTATCGGCCAGCCGGTCGGGAATATTACTGAAAGGTTTGTCGTTGCCGGCTTCACCCAGCTTGCCCTGGACCAGGCGGACCACCTGGATAACGTCTTCGCCACGTGAGCGGATGTATTCGTCATCCATATGGCGGAATTCCGCCAGGATTTTTTCCAGTTGGGTTTGCAGGGCCCATTCCGCATTGCACAGATCTTCACGGATGCGCTGTTCAGCAGCCACGCTGATGGCCGAGTCGGCCAGCATCAGGATGTGCGTATGGATGATTTCGCTGGCCGGGGTACCGGCGCTCTGGCTGACCCGGGCGGACAGCTGTTCAAGTTGCAGGCTGGCCTGGCGCAGCGCGGTATTCAGTCGCAGTACTTCTTTTTCAACCTGGTCCGGCTCAATGCGGTACTCACCGATTTCCAGCTCATTGCGCTCGGCCAGGTGCGTGTGGCCGATGGCAATGCCCCGCGAAACGGCGTGTCCGGTCAGCGCCAGTGTCATGCGGGGCCCCTTGGGATCGCGCCGTGGCAGCACCGCACGGTCGCCGGCCAGCGCCCGCGTTGACGGGCTGGCGTGCTGGAAATTTCCGGATGTCTACTCATCTTCACCAAACCGGCCTGCGATCAATTGTTCGAGTTCATCGATGGCGCGAAGTTCATCGTCTCCGGAAACGCGCAGGGTCAGGGTAGTGCCCTTGCCGGCGGCCAGCGTGAGCACGCCCATTATGGACTTGGCGTTCACTTGCCGGTCTTCCCGGCACACCAGGATTTCCGAGCCGAATGATGAAGCGCAGTTGACCAGCTTGGACGCTGCCCGCGCGTGCAGGCCCAGTTTGTTGACGATGGTTACATCGCGGCTGATCATTTGCCACACTCCCGGATATCGCGGATGGCGCCTTCACTGGCCAGTTTGGCCAACTGCGCCACGGGCTTCGAGCGGTAATTCCACACCCGCAACAGCATGGCGAGGTTGAGGCCACTGACCACCACTGCGCCGCTGGCGGGCAGGACGCGGGAGACATGATTGCATGGGCTGGCGCCGCCGATGTCGGTCATTACCAGCACACCCTGGCCGCGGTCGGCTTTGGTGATCGTGGCGCGAACCTCGTCCTCGCCGGTGGCTTGCATGTCAGACTGGCGGAACGGCAGCACCTGGATATCGGCCAGCGACTCGCCGAGAATGAATTCAGCCACTTCGATCATGGCCTGACCGATGTTGCCATGCGTAACCAGTACCAGACCGGTACGTTCTGTTGGCTTGCGTGTTGTCATAAATCCCTGTGGTCAAGCACGACCGCGCTGAAGGACTGGCGTAGTTCCATCGCCAGGCGGTCAGCCAGGTACACCGAACGATGGCGGCCGCCGGTGCAGCCAATGCCCACTGTGACATAACTGCGCTGGCTTTTCTGGATTTCAGGCAGCCAGTGCAACAGAAACTGCCGGATGTCGCAAAACAGTTTGTCCACCGCGGCATCCTGCTCCAGCCAGCTCTTCACCGCTTCGTCCAGGCCGCTGAGACTGCGCAATTCGTCCACCCAGTAGGGATTGGGCAGGTGCCGGACATCAAACAGGAAGTCCACATCCTGCGGAACTCCGCGTTTGAACGCGAAGGACTCCAGCACCACTGTCATGGATTGCTCATCCGAGCCTATGCACTTCCACACCTGGCGGCGCAGTTGGTGGATATTGATGTCACTGGTATCGATTACCCAGTCGGCACGGTGTTGCAGTGGCTCCAAAAGGTCCATCTCGCGGTGTATGGCAGCCGGCAATGCGTGCTGGTCATGGGTCAGGGGATGACGCCGCCTGGTTTCGCTGAAGCGCTTGAGTATGGCTTTGCTGTCCGCGGTCAGAAACAGCAGCTGGTTGGGCAGGCCCAGGGCTTCAAGCTCGTCCAGCCATGAAGGAATGTTTTCCAGTTCAGGCCCACGCGCACGGGCATCAATGCCCAGAGCGACGCGCGAGTACAGCCCGGGGTCATTTTTCATATAGCGCGCGAACTCCGGCAGCAACGCCGCCGGCAAGTTGTCCACGCAATAAAAACCCAGGTCTTCCAGTGCGTGCAGGGCGGTGCTTTTACCGCCTCCCGACATGCCGCTGACCAGGATCATGCGCTGCGGCCCGTTTGTGCTCACTTGCCCCAGTCTCCGTCACGTTGCTGCAGGATGCGGGCATGGCGGTCGATAAATGCTGCGGCGGCATCAAAGCCCTTCATTTTCAGCATGAAATCGCGCACCGCGGCTTCCACCATAACCGCGATGTTACGGCCGGCCCGTACCTGCAGTGTGATGCAGGGTATATCCAGATCCAGCACATGCTGAAAGCTGTTGTCGCCGCGCAGGCGGTCGTGCTCCGGCTTCTGCTCACCCTGACCGGGTACTTCCAGGCGGATGATCAGGCGCAGGAATTTATTCAGCTTGATCGCAGCATCGCCAAACATCTGGCGCACATTCAGCACGCCAAGGCCGCGCACCTCCAGGCAGTCCTGCAAGGTTTCCGGGCAGGTGCCGTCAATGATTTCGGGTGAAATCTGGGTGAACAGCGGCGCATCGTCAGCAATCAGGCGGTGGCCGCGCGTGATCAGTTCCAGCGCCAGTTCGCTTTTGCCACAGCCCGGGTCACCCATGATATGCACGCCAATGGTGAATACTTCCATGAATACGCCGTGCAAGGTGGTGCTGCGGGCCAGGCTGCGGGAAATGTGGTATTGCAGGTAATTAACCAGTTCGTAGGCGGGCAGGGCCGAATGCATCAGGGCCACATTCTTGCCCGCCGCGGCCTGCACTATGGGTTCAGGCATGGGTTTGCCATCCCCTACCAGCACCACCAGCGGTTTGCCCTGCATGATCAGTTCTGCCGTGTACTGCTGCCTGGCGGGCGGCAGATTGTGCAGGTAGGTGAGCTCTTCCTCACCCAGGATCTGTACCTTGTTGGGGTGTATCAGGTTCAGGAAACCGGCCAGGGCCAGCCGCGCACTGAGATCACTGGCGGAAATTCCCGGACCGTCTTCAGCCGACACGGGATGCTGCACCCAGCACAGGCCCAGCCTGTCCTCGAGTTGCTCAAAAATTTCATATGCGGTCAGGGTTCTGGTCACGGCGGACAGTATTGCAGGAACATGCGGCGAATTCTACGCATGCACCTGGCGGGTGCCCAGTGCCGGGCGGCAAGGGGTCAGTGCGTGACTTTGGGCTTGTTATTGGCCAGCAGCTGCAGCAAGGTGCTGGAGTCGTCTGCTTCGCGCAGTGCCTTGAGCAGCTCCGGGTCGCTGAAAATTTCGGCAATATGCGCCAGCAGCTTCAGGTGGTCCTCGTTACAGCTTTCCGGTACCGCCATGGCGAACAGCAGATCCACCGGCTCGCCGTCCACCGCATCATAGGGCAGGGGCTTTTTCAGGCGGATAAAGGACGCCTGGATGGCACGATTGCCTTTGACCCGGCCATGTGGAATCGCCACGCCTTTCCCCAGGCCGGTGCTGCCCAGGCGTTCCCGGGCGCACAGGCTTTCGAATATCTCGCGCGCACTGATGTCCTGGCTGTTGCGTGCCAGTTCCTCGCTGATGATTTCCAGCAAGCGCTTCTTGCTGCTGCTGTGCACATCGAAGCGGATGCTCTCGGGGTTAAGGAGGTCACTGATTAACATGGTCGGGTCTTTGAATTATGGCAATGCTGCCGGGTGTCACAATCAGCCCAGGGAAGACAGCCGTTCTTCCCGTGAGACCTGGTGGTCCTGCAGGCGGTCCTTATGGCGGCGCACCTGTTTGTCCAGCTTGTCCACCAGGTTGTCAATGGCTGCATACATGTCGTCATCGGAAGCCGTGGCAAACAGTGACTTACCGGCGGCATGCAGGGTGGCTTCCGCCTCTTTGGCATGCTTTTCGACATTCAATACCACGTTTATGGAGATAACGTGATCAAAATGCCGCGAAATTCTCTGCATCTTTTCGGTAACAAATGTCCGTAATGCGGGGGTAACTTCGACATGATGTCCGGTGACGTTAAGTTGCATTATGATCTCCTGAAAGGACTAAGACGCGTGACGGCGGCTATTCCAGTCAATATCGCTCTGGATTACAAAACAAAAGGCTTGGACTGGTTGATCCGCTGTTGCCAGGCTTGCTGCGAATTTCTTTGGCTGAGGGAATGCTCATCTACAATTTGATTCTATACCTGATAACTTTGATTGCCTAGTGCCACCAAGGTTCAATCCAGGGCAGATTTACGCAATGCGGCCTTGCGGCGGTATTCCCGGCGGCGCTCGGCACTGGAACCGATGCCGAGTGATTCGCGGTATTTGGCCACGGTACGGCGCGCTACCTTGATGTTCATTTCGCGCAGCAGGCGGGTGATTTCCTGGTCACTGAGGGGTTTGCTCTCCGGTTCATGCTCCAGCAGCATCGCAATACGGGCCTTGACCGCGGTGGCGCTGACTGTGCCGCCCTGGGTGGTGTTGACGTGGCTGGAGAAAAAATACTTCAGCTCGTAAATGCCGCGCGGCGTGAGCATGTATTTACGCGTGGTGGCACGCGATACCGTGGATTCGTGCACTTCCACCCGTTCCGCCACTTCTCGCAGCACCAGCGGCCGCATGGCGATTTCGCCCTGCTCGAGGAATTCCTGCTGGAACTCGACGATGCTTTGCGCAACATTCATCAGGGTGCGGTTACGCATTTCCAGGCTGGACATCAGCCAGCGGGCTTCCTGCAACCGGCCTTTCAGGTAATCTGCGTCCTTGCCGCCTGATTTGCGCAGCAAATCAATGTAATAGGTGTTGAGCCGCAGGCCGGGGTCATTCTCCGGATTGAGCGTAATCCGCCATTTGTCGTTGACGCGGGTCACGTAGACATCCGGCACCAGGTATTCGTCACGGCGGTTGTCGTAGCGTGCACCGGGCCGTGGTTCCAGCGACTGGATCAGCAACAGGGCGTTCTCCAGCGATTCATTGCTGGCGCCGGTATGGCGCCGCAGCTCATCCAGGTCGTGCTGGGCTACCAGGTCCAGGTAGTCACGGGCGATGCGCAGAGCCAGTTCGCGTCCGGCGGTATCGCCGGGCAGGGCGGATAATTGCACGCGGATGCACTCAGCGGTATCGCGGCTGGCAACGCCCACCGGTTCCATGCGCTGGATACGGTGCAGTACCGCCAGTACTTCCGGCTCTTCAACCAGTAATTCGGGTGCCAGGCTGGCACGGATGTCATCTATGCTGTCCTGCAGGAAACCGTCGTCATCCAGGCCGTAGACGATGGCCGCGGCAATGGCGGCGTCCTGCGGGCTGAAATGACTGAGGTTGATTTGCCACAGCAGGTGTTCACGCAGCGATTCATCGCTGCTGTCGGCGATCTGCGCTTCCGTGGAAAACCCGTCGCCGCCGCCACTGCTGCTGTCAGCCCATTGGTCATCCATTGACAGGCTGGATTCCCAGTCTTCGGCTTCCAGCCCGGTGACTTCGGTATCCGCACCGCCATCCGTGTCGGCGGAAAATTCGTCAGCACCCGGTTCGGCACTGGCATCGCCTTCGCCGCGTTCCAGAATGGGGTTGGAATCGAGTGCGTCCTGAATGTATTCGCGCAACTCGATGCGATTGAGTTGCAGTAAACGGATGGCCTGTTGCAACTGCGGCGCCAGAGCGAGTTTTTGCGTCAGTCTCAGTTGCAGTGATTGTTCAGCCATGTTCGGTTTTCAGTTCACCGTTGAGAGCCTGCGATCAGGTGGCCGGGTGGTGGCCGGCCTGATACCTGCCTACAGGCTGAATTCCTTGCCAAGGTAAACATCCCTGACTTCATTGTTGGCGAGGATGGCGGCCGGTTCTCCGGCGGCCAGCACATTGCCATCATTGAGTATATAGGCATGGTGGCAAATGCCCAGCGTTTCGCGCACATTGTGGTCCGTGATGAGCACACCGATGCCGAGCTCGGTCAGGTGCTGGACAATGCGCTGAATTTCTCCCACCGAGATGGGATCCACCCCGGCGAACGGTTCATCCAGCAACATGAAGCGCGGCCGTGCCGCCAGGGCGCGGGCAATTTCCACGCGGCGGCGCTCGCCGCCCGACAGGCTCATGCCCACCTGGTCGGCCAGATGTGAAATTTTCAGATCCTCCATCAGCAGGCCAAGCGTTTCTTCACAGCCCTGGCGGTCCAGATCCTTGCGTATTTCCAGGATGGCCTTGATGTTATCGGCCACCGTGAGTTTGCGAAAGATGGATGCATCCTGCGGCAGGTAACCCACCCCCAGGCCTGAGCGTACATTTACCGGTTCATGGGTAATGTCGACATCATCCACGAGAATCGCGCCGTCATCGGCGGAGATCAGGCCGACAATCATGTAGAAACAGGTGGTTTTGCCGGCTCCGTTGGGTCCCAGCAATCCCACTACCTGCCCCGGCTCGACCTGCAGGCTGACGTTGCGGACCACATCGCGTTTGCCATAAGACTTGCGCAGATTCTCAGCTTTGAGCATGAGCGTTTCCTGGCAATCGGGCAGCGGGCACGGCCGTTGTCGAATCGGCTGGTGCTGCCTCGTCCTGCGCCGGATCGTCCTGTGCAGGTGTTTGCTGGTCGCCGGATGCGGCCGGAGGTGTTTTGGCAGGCTTCGCGTCATCGATCAATTCGGGTGCCAGCTGGATACGAATACGGCCGTTGCCGTCACCGCCGCTGCCCTGAAAATGCTGCAGGTTCATATCGTAGGTGAGCACCTCGCCGCTGATTTCGTACTGCGGGTGGTTCACATCTGCATTGCCGGTCAGCGTGACCAGACCGCTGGCTACCTGGTAATTGATCGTGCGTGCGGTGGCGGTTACCAGGCCTTCGTTTTCGATTTCCTGCTGCAGGTGGACCGGGTTGCCGGTCAAAGCCACCAGCCGGACTTTGCCATCGGTTTTTTCGATTTCAGCCGTATCCGCCTGCACCCGCAGCGAACCCTGGCTGATCACGACATTTCCGCGCAGCACGGCTTTGCCGTCACCCAGGGTGCCATCGGTGGCATCGGCATTGACCAACAACGGTTGTTGACGGTCGCTTTCCAGAGCAGCCAGCGGGCCGGCGGTTAACAGCGCCAGCAGCGCCAGCAGGCAGCATAGGTACTTACCGTGTGGCATATCGTCCACTCACCTTGTCGAGTAGTTCATAACTGTCGGTTTTCAAATCCAGATTCATGCCCACGGCTTCCAGTTGATCGCCGTTCTGGGTAATGCTGACCTGCGCATCCGTGCTGGCGGTCCGTGGCGTTACGTTCAACAGCATATCCCGGGTGCGGATTTCCAGCGTGTCGGTGCCGAGCGGATTATGCCGCATCAAATCCACCCCGCCGACCAGCGACACATGTTCGCGATCGGCCGTGATGATTGCAGATTCGGCGGTAATGTACCATTCATCCTCATCCTGCTGTATTCGAATCCGTGGATTTTCCATGGTTCCGATCTGGCTGCTGGCATTGTTGCGCAGCAATGGCGCTTCGATATGCATATTGACCCTGCCGTTTTCATCCAGCACTTGCGCGCTGAAATCCCATAACGCGTAGTTCAGCCGGGTATCCAGGTCGTCCAGCGGCCCTGCACTGGGCTGGCTGCGGTCTCTGGCTGCCAGCCAGGACAGTGCGGCCAGCAGTGCCAGCAGGTAGATGCCCTGACGTGTCTTGGGCCGGATCATGACGGCTGATAGTGATCACGGGCTGCCTGGTCCAGGCCCTGAGCGACCAGGATCAGGTTGCAGATTTCCCGCACCGCACCCCGTCCGCCAGGACGTCCGGTAACCCAGTGCGCGCGCTGCTTCACCCAGTCATCTGCATCCGCCACAGCCACCGCCAGCCCGGCCCGGTCCAGCAGGGGCAGGTCAACCCAGTCGTCGCCGGCATAGCACACCTGCTCTGCAGATGCGCCGGTTTGCTGCAGCACGTCTTCAAAGGCCTGCACTTTAAAGTCCTGGCCCTGGAATACCAGCTCAATCCCCAGTTCGCGGGCCCGACGGCTGACCAGGCGGGATTCCCGGCCGGTAATCAGGGCTATGTCGAAGCCGTTGCGCTGCAGTGCCTTGATGCCCAGCCCGTCGCGGGTATAAAAAGCCTTGGACTCGTTGCCTGCCTCGTCGTAGTACAAGCGCCCGTCAGTGAGTACGCCATCCACGTCCAGCGCCAGCACACGGATTTTCCGCGCACGTTCCAGCAGCAATGGGTCCAGGGAGCTAATGTCGAACATGGTCATTCAGACAATGCCAGCCTTCAGAAGGTCCTGAAAATTCAGTGCCCCGACCAGTTTGCCGTCGCTTTCCAGAACCAACAGGCCCTGTATGCCGAATTCCTGCATCATTTGCGCCGCTTCCACCGCCAGTGCCTGCGGGCCAATATGCTTGCCATTGCGGGTCATGACCTGGGTGATCGGCGTGCTGTGCGGATCCAGGCCGGCATCCAGGGTGCGGCGCAGGTCACCATCAGTGAAAATGCCAAGAACCTGGCCACCGGAATCAGTCACAGCACTCATGCCCAGTTTTTTCTGCGTCATTTCCATGATGGTCTGACTGATGGTGGCATTGTCCCGGACCCGCGGAATCTCGTCACCCGTATGCATGATGTCGTGGATATGCAGCAGTAATTTTCGGCCCAGCATGCCGGCGGGGTGCGAACGGGCGAAATCCTCCCGCGTGAATCCCCGGGACTCGAGCAAGGCGATGGCCAGCGCATCACCCATTACCAGCGCAGCGGTGGTGCTGGAAGTGGGCGCCAGGCCCAATGGACAGGCCTCCTGGTCCACACTGACATTGATATGAATATTGGCGTGGCGGCCCAGCGTGGAGTCCGGGTTGCCACTCATGCCGATCAGCGTGACGCCGAGCCGCTTGAGCAGTGGCAAAATGCTGTTGACCTCGTCCGTTTCACCGGAATTGGACAGGGCCAGCACCACGTCATCGCGTGTGATCATGCCCATATCGCCATGCCCGGCTTCGGCAGGGTGGACGAAAAAGGCCGGCGTGCCCGTGCTGGCCAGTGTGGCGGCAATCTTGTGGCCCACGTGGCCGGATTTGCCCATGCCGATCACCACGATACGCCCGCGGCATTCCAACATGGCCTGGCAGGCCTGTACAAAAGCATCGTCGATGCGTGACAGCAGGTTTTGCACCGCTGCTGCCTCGATTTCAATAACGGCTTTGCCGAGTTTCTGGATGGCCTGAGTGTCCATCAGCGCATTCTACCTTTCGGGCGGCTTGATTACATGGGTTTGCCGGCAGCTTCAGGCGACCGAGGATTCAGCCACGGGTGTAGCTGTCATCCAGACCACGGCCTGGTAAACCAGGAACATCAGCAGCAACAAGGCCCCGGAAGCGCGGCTGATTCTGCCAGGGCCGCGGATGCCGTAGGCCATGAAGAACAACAGTACAGTGAACAGGAACATGACCGGAATGTCCTGCTTGAGGATAGACGGCTCAACCGTTACCGGCTGGATGGTGGCGGCGATGCCCAGCACACCCAGGATATTGAACATGTTGGAGCCGATGACGTTGCCGATGGCGAGGTCATCTTCTTTACGCAATGCGCTGGTCAGCGCAGCAGCCAGTTCCGGCAGGCTGGTTCCCAGTGCCACGATGGTCAGGCCAATAATGGTCTCCGACACCTCCATCATGCGGGCAATACTGAGGGCCCCCAGGACCAGGAAGTGGGAGCTCAGGGGCAAAACCAGCAGACCGACCAGCAGCCAGCTGACGGCCACGCGTGTGGGCATGTCCTTAGGAATCTCAGCTTCAAATTCACGCGCCAGTGGGTCTTCCGGCTCTTTTTGCATGCCCAGCCAGACCATCCAGGCGATCAGCACCGCCAGTCCGCCGAGTAAAACCCAGCCTTCAATGCGGCTGAACTCCAGGTTTGCGGCCATAACAAAACTGGCGACCATCACCAGCATCAATTGCGGATATTCACGTTTCAGCGTGGTCGATTCCACGCGCAGCGGGTAAATCAGCGCAGTAATGCCCAGTATCAGGCCAATGTTGGCGATATTGGAACCGATGGCATTGCCCACAGCCAGTCCGGGCTTGCCCTGGAAGGCGGCCACCCCGGATACAATGAGCTCAGGCGCAGACGTGCCAAAGGCCACGATGGTCAGGCCAATAATCAGTGGCGATACGCCCAGGTTGCGGGCTGTTGCGGACGCGCCAGCCACCAGGCGGTCAGCGCCCCAAACGAGTAAAATAAACCCGCCGAGCAGTTGAACGAGAGAAATCAGCATCTATATAGTTTAGCCGTGCTCAAGAGTTTTCCCGCCTCGAATGACGGTTCAACCGCGGTGCGACGACTGGCGATCAGTAAAACTGAAATCATCACGTTGAACCGCATCCCTTTGGCGACAAGCAGATAATCAGAAAGAGGCCCCATAGTCTATGGATAGCACCACGATAGAGCAAATGATTCGCGCCGGCCTGCCGGATGCCCGGGTTTCAGTAACAGGAGCGGATGGTGTGCACTTCGAAGCAGAAGTAATCAGCGCCTCATTTGCCGGCAAGTCTACGCTGCAACGCCACCGCATGGTATACGCCACGCTGGGTGAACTGATGGGCCGTGAGATCCACGCATTGGCCCTGCGCACCGACGTGCCAGCGGACGACGCCTGAGATGGCCCGCATAGCCCTGGAAGGTGGTGTGCGGCTGGATGGTGAGGTATGGATATCCGGCGCCAAGAACGCGGTGCTGCCCATCCTGGTGGCCAGTATCCTGGGTGACCGGCCAACCCGTATCAGCAATGTCCCCCACCTGCAGGACGTAACCACTACCATGGAACTGCTGGGCCGTATGGGTGCCCGGCTGGGCATGGACGAGCACATGAAAGTGGAAATCGACCCACGCGGCCTGGACCACTACGAGGCGCCGTACGACCTGGTCAAGACCATGCGCGCCTCCATCCTGGTGCTGGGGCCACTGGTGGCCCGCTATGGCCGCGCCCGGGTTTCGCTGCCCGGCGGCTGCGCCATCGGCTCGCGGCCGGTCGACCTGCACCTGCACGGCCTGCGGCAACTCGGTGCAACCGTTAGCGTGGAAAACGGCAATATCGAAGCCCGCGCGGACCGTCTTGTCGGCAATCGTGTAGTGCTGGATACCGTCACCGTGACCGGTACGGAGAACATCCTGATGGCGGCGGTACTGGCCCGTGGAGCCTCGGTAATCGAAAACGCGGCCCAGGAACCGGAAGTGGTCGACCTGGCCAATTTCCTTATCTCCATGGGCGCGAAAATATCCGGCGCGGGCACCAATACCATTACCGTGGAGGGTGTTGATAACCTGGATGGCACCGATTATTCGGTGTTACCCGACCGCATTGAAACCGGCACCTACCTGGTGGCCGCAGCGATGACCGGCGGCCGCGTGCGCTGTACCCGTGCGGCACCCCAGCACCTGGACGCGGTGCTGGAAAAACTGCGTGAAGCCGGTGGCAAGATCAGCACCGGCGACGACTGGGTGGAACTGGACATGCAGGGCCGGCGGCCACAGGCGGTCAATCTTACCACCTCGCCATATCCGGCTTTCCCGACCGACATGCAGGCCCAGTTTACCGCGCTGAACAGCATGGCCGAGGGCACGGGTGTGATCACCGAAACGGTGTTTGAAAACCGCTTTATGCACGTGCAGGAACTGCGCCGGCTGGGTGCGGATATCCAACTCAAGGGCAATACCGCCATTGTTCGTGGCGTACCACGGCTGACCGGTGCGCCGATCATGGCCACCGACTTGCGTGCTTCCGCCAGCCTGGTACTGGCCGGCCTGGTGGCCAGCGGCGAAACCATCATCGACCGCGTGTATCACATCGACCGCGGTTACGAAATTATCGAGGAAAAACTGGGCCAGCTGGGTGCCCGTATCCGGCGTATCGGCAACGCCTGAGCGTTATTCCAGAGTGTAACCGGCGGTACCGGCTGCATGTTTCCTGATGATGGTCCATTTGGACGGGCGCCCAGCCGGAACCGGTCATTCCCCGAGCCACTGCTGCGCCGGCCTGCGGCTTCCCTCGCAAACCCGCTTTTCACGGGTCGGCCTTACAGGGCGTCCCGCCCTGGGCGGCCTTAATGGGGCATCCATGCCCCATTGACCCGGGAAAACCGCGTTTACTCGGCGGCTTGCTTAATGTGGCACGGGAAACGACCGGCTCCGGCTGTGCTCGTGGCCATGCTTCCAGGCCCTGGCCGCCACTTGTAATAAGTTTCCAACCTTGCCGGTGTGCCACGAGTACCTGACATACAGCTTTCGATTGGGTAGGAATTACTGCTGCGTCCGATGCCCGGCCCTTTGAAAGTCAGGCTGCCGTAGACGTAGCTGCTTTGCGGCAAGCGCTATTTATTGACGTTAATCGGGTGCAATGGCCGTCCAATATGGCAATAGCCCACGGGGACCCGGTAGTTAATCCGGCCACATTAAGCAAACCGCCGAGTGAGGGTATAGATCAGGGGTCACCGGGGCAGGGATGCCCCGGTGAGGCCGCCCAGGGCAGGAGGCCCTGTGAGGCCGACCGCTGATCTATATCCTTGCGAGGGAAGCCGCAGGCCGGTGCAGCAGTGGCCGGATTAACTACCGGGTCCGTGTGGGCGGGCTCCCATCAGGGTCTGTCTGCCTTTTTCTGGCTTCAGCCGCGTTGAGCAATCACTGCGCCACCCGGGCCGACTGGATTTCCACCCGCACCCGCTGGCGTAACTCGTTGGGGTTGTTCAGGGTCAGGCGGGTGCTGATATTGTCCTGCTTGCCGGCCGGCAAGGTACCGCGATAGTTCACCGCGTCGCGGCGGGTCTGACCCTGCTCGTCCAGCCACACCAGTTGCACCACGATATTGTCGAAATCCACCTGGGTCTGGTTGGCCAGTTGAATCCACACCGCATTGGAACGGTCCACTGCGGCCTGAACCGCCAGGTATTTTGAAGGATTCTGATCAACGTCCAGCAATACCATTTCTCGTTGTGCTTTCTTGCCGGCTTCGGATTGCGACTGGGCAGCCTGCTGGAAATGTTGCAGGGCGAGGTCCTTGCGGCCGCTGTCACGATCCATCAGCCCTAGCAGGTAATGTGCCTGGGAGGTGGGTAACAGTTGCAGGCTTTTTTCCAGGCTGCGGCGGGCCGTATCACGCTGGTTCAGTTCGTAGGCCACCTGGCCCTGGCGCAGCCAGGGGTAGAAAAATCCATCGTTGGCCTTGATGGCCCGGCTGTAGCTGGCCAGTGCCGCTTTGGGCTGGTCGCGCATTTCGTGCAGATCTCCTTGCAGGGCCATGAACATTGATTCGCGTGGCTCTATGGACAGCGCCAGGTCGAGCTTTTCCTGGGCCAGCTTCAGGTTGTTGTCGGCCGCGGCCTTGCTGGCCTCATCGTAGGCCTCGTAAGCGGGTTTGACACGTTGCAGATAGGCGGTTTTCTGGCGGTAACGCTCACGGCCGCTGTCACCCCCGGATGGCAGGCCGGCAGCGGTTTCGATATTGTTCTCGACCCGCTCACGTGATGGCGGATGCGAGGCGAACAGGCCGGACAACCAGTCATCATTGCGGTTTTCCGACAGTTTGACGAAGGTCTGTTGCAACTCGATGGCACCTTGCGGGTCGTAGCCGGCCTCGGACATGTACAACATGCCGTACTCATCGGATTCGCGTTCGGCTTCACGGCCGTAACGCTGCATGATCAGTTGCGCACCCAGGGTGGGCACCATCATGGCGACTTCCCGCGCGGTTTGGTTTTCCACCGTGCTGCCCAGCACTACCATGCTGGCGACCGCGCCCAGTTGCGCCAGCATGCCGGTGGATTGCTGCTGTGCGCCGTGGGCCGCGTCTGCATGCACGATCTCGTGGCCCAGAACAGCGGCCAGTTCCGCTTCGGAGTCCAGTTCGGTAAGCAGGCCGCGATTGACGACGATTTTGCCGCCGGGCAGGGCCCAGGCATTTGGCACGGAGCTGTTCAGGATGCTGAATTCGAACTGCAACTCATCCTTGCGGCGGGCCTGGTTGGCCAGCCGCTGGCCCACGCTGTTGACGTAGTCGGTCAGCTCCGGGTCCAGCACGAATTCCCCGCCCTGGGACTGCTTCATCGGCGCATACATTTGCGTTCCGACCTGCTGTTCCCAGTCGCTGCCGTAGAATTGCAGATTACGTTCACCGGTAACCGCGTTGGTGACACAGCCAGTAAGTAACAGGGCCTGTAAAACTATGCTGCACAGCAGCAGGGTTCTGAAGTTTTTCAACATGCTCTGTCCTCCGTGGTTCAGGGGCTGAGCTGTTGGGCAACGCATCCGGGTTGTGGTGAAACCAACCGGTCGCCCAGCACCAGCTCAGTGATGCGCATCTCCATGTGATCGCCGCCGGTTTTGCCGTGCTCCAGCCGTACGGTTATGAATTCAAATTCAGGGGCATGCCAGGCGCGGGTGTAACGCTTGCTGTTGCTGCGCACTCGCTCCACCGGGATGGTCTGCAGGCAACCCAGGCTGGTTTCCAGCATTTCCTTGTTCAGCTTGCGAAACTGCTGTTCTTTTATTTCGTCTTCGTCTACCAGATAAAAGTTCAATTCCGGCTCGCTCTCGCGCAGGCGGCGTTGCAGTTCCAGCTTCAAGGACAGCGCATCCAGCGCACCAGTACCCAGGTCCAGGGTCAGCCTGTTCTTGCCGTCCACGATTTTGACTGCATTGCGATCCCAGTCAAACTGCGCATTCCACTCGTTATCCACGCCGGCCACGCGGGTGTGCTGGGTGTATTTGAGGGGATAAAAACGGCCGTCGCGCAGGTGCCCTTCAACGTATTCATTGTCACGCGCGCGCAAAATCCTGGCCAGCCCGTGGGTGCCACTGCCTTCGCTTTTGCTGACCCACAAGTCGCCTTGTTTTTGCAGGCTGAATTCGGCCTTGCCCACCAGTTTGCCATTGCGATACACGGCGTAACGGGCCGCATATTCCTGCCATTCAGCCGCCAGCCCTGAGGCCCAGCTCAGCAGCAGAAGCAAAACCAGTGCGCGCCGCCACCCGGCTCTGCGCTCAGATGTCAAAACGGCCATCGTGGCGGAGCCTGAGTGGAGAGCTTGTGATTGATTGGTTGATATAGACCTGCCCATCGGCACATTTGACCAGACCGCGCGTGAACAATTCAACCGTGGCCACGATGAGCTGGTGTTCCAGCGGAGCCAGCCGCCGTGCCAGCGTGTTGCTGTCGTCATCCGGCTTGATCGGTATGCGCACCTGGCTGATCACCGGGCCGCCATCCAGTTCGGCGGTGACAAAGTGAATGCTGGCGCCGTGTTCCTTGTCGCCGGCATCCAGTGCCCGTTGATACGTGTTGGTGCCTCGGTAAAGCGGCAGCAACGAAGGGTGCAAATTGATCATGCGGTCAGCAAAACGCTTTAGCACCGGGGCGCCGATGATGCGCATGAAACCTGCCAGCACCACCAGATCCGCGGGGCGGCTGTCGATCAGTTCGGCCAATGCCTGGTCATAGGCTTCGCGGCTGGCATAGCCGGTGGCTTCAAGCACGCTGACGTTGATGCCGGCACGGCGTGCCTTGTCCAGCCCGGCAGCCGCCGGCTGGTTGCTGATCACGTGAACGATTTCAATGGCCAGTCCGTTTTGCTCACGGGCGTCAATCAGGGCTTGCAGATTGCTGCCGGTGCCTGAAATCAGTACCGCGATGCGTAATGGCTTCATGCCGTGATATATCGTACGCGCGGGCCGTCTGAATGGGCTTCGACGCAGCCGATATCGTCACATGCAATGCCGGCGGCGCGCGAGGATTCGATCAGGCCGGGCGCCGCCTCGGCGCTGGCCAGCATCACCATGCCAATGCCACAGTTGAAGGTGCGCAGCATTTCACTGTCGGTGATATTGCCGGCCTGTTGCAGCCAGTCGAACACCGCCGGCCGTTGCCAGGCATTCAGGTTGATGGCCAGGCCGGTGTTGTCGGGCAGCACGCGCACGATGTTTTCGGTGATGCCGCCGCCGGTGATATGCGCCAGGCCGTCAATACCACCGCGCTGCAGCATGGCCAGTACCGGCTTGACATAGATCCGGGTGGGCGCGAGCAGCGCATCGGCCAATGTAATCGTGCTGCCATCTGCCTGCTGCAACTTCATTTGCAGGTCGGCCTGGCTGACTTCCAGTACCTTGCGGATCAGCGAATAGCCATTCGAATGTGGACCGGAAGATGCCATGCCAAGCACCCGGTGGCCGGCAGCGATGCGGCTGCCGTCCAGCAGGCTGGATCGGTCCACGATGCCCACGGCAAATCCTGCCAGGTCGTAATCACCGACGCCATACATACCAGGCATTTCAGCGGTTTCCCCGCCAATCAGTGCGCAGCCGGACTGGTGGCAGCCTTCGGCGATGCCTTCAATGACGGTAGCGGCCGCGTCCACGTCCAGTTTGCCGGTAGCGTAGTAATCAAGGAAGTACAGGGGTTCAGCCCCACAGGTGAGAATATCATTCACGCACATTCCCACCAGGTCGATGCCGATGGTCTCATGGCGGCCCAACTGGCGGGCAAACAGTAACTTGGTGCCCACGCCGTCGGTGCCGGAAACCAGCAGCGGGTCGGGGTAGCGGCCAAGATCCAGCTTGAAAATACCGCCAAATCCGCCCAGGCCGTTCATCACTTCAGGGCGGTTGGTGCGGCGCACGGCCGGTTTGATACGTTCCACCAGCTCGTTACCGGCATCGATATCAACGCCGGAGTCGCGGTAGGACAGGTTTGTGGTGGGGGATTCTGGATTGCTCAATGGATTAACCCGGGTGATTGCTGGTTACGAGTGCCAAGCCGCCTATGGTATCTTATTCCGGCCCGGGATTGCGCCATTGCGCATGCATTTCCGGCGAGCCGCCTTTGGCCCTGTGGGCCCACTGTACCGGGGTGTGCCCGGCAGCGCTGCTGATATTCTGCACAAGCGACCATCCATGAAAACAATAATTACGTTCATTCTGTGTTTGATGCTGACCGCAGCCAGTCTGCGGGCTGAGACCGTCGACCTGTACCTCGGCGAAGCAGTGGTCGAGGACCAGTCGGCGGGGGAGCGTGAACGCGGCATGGCCGAGGCCTTGTCCAACGTGCTGCTGAAGCTCAGCGGTTTGCATGATTTTTCCGCCTATCCGCAAGTGCAGGCCGGCTTGCAACGCGCCAATTCCATGGTCATTACGTTTTACTATCGCAAGCAACCCTTCAAGTTGCCGGATGGCAGCGAAGGGGAGCAACTGCGCCTGGCGGTGCGTTTCTCACCCCAGCCGGTGGATCAGCTGGCGCAGGCTCTGGAACTGCCGCGCTGGAAACGGGAACGCCGCCCACTGGAAATCTGGCTGGTGGTAGATGATGGCCTGAGCCGCAGAATCCTGCCGATCGAGCTGGAATATGCCTGGCAGAACCTGCAGGCGGTAGCTGACTACCGCGGCATGCCGGTCACCTTTCCCAGCGCCGACGAGGATGGTCAGTATGCCGTGGACCCGCAGTTATTGTGGGGTGGTTATACCGATGAATTGCAGCAGGACGGGCCGGTTAACGCGCTGGTGATTGCTGCCCGCCGCGAGGGTCCGGAATGGAATATCCGCATGAATCTGTCTTACGGCGGCCACCAGGCTTCCTGGCGCAACCGGGGACAGGAATTGCAGCTGGAACTGGCGGCTGGCATGCATCAGGCTATTGACGAAATCGTGGCGCTGAACACCATTGCTGCGGTCGATCAGGGTCAAACAAGTTTCACTCTCATGGTTTCAGGGATCATTGGGTCCGCGGATTACATACGTTGCCTGGACTACCTGCAGGGCCTCAGCCTGGTCGAGCGGGTTGATGTGATCAGGGCACAGCAGGGCCGGGTGGAGTTCAGCCTGGCGCTGAATGCCCAGCCCGAATACCTGTTGCGCTCGTTAAGTAATGACGGAGTTCTGACCGCTGGTCCGAAGGGCAAGGTGTTTGTTTTGCAGCCATGAGCTTGCGCCTGCTGCCCAACATTCTGACCTTGTTCCGCATGTTCGCGGTGGGGCCGATCGTTTACTGGCTGATGAAAGGCGAATACCTGGCGGCATTGGTGCTGGGGATTTTTGCCGGGATCAGCGATCTGCTGGACGGATTCCTGGCACGACGGTTTGGCTGGATCACGCATTTTGGCGGGGTGCTGGATCCGTTAACGGACAAGCTGATGCTGGTCAGTATCACGCTGACCCTGGCCTGGTTGGGCGAGTTGCCCTGGTGGCTGGTGGGACTGGTGGTTTTGCGCGACCTGGTTATTGTCACAGGTGGCTTTTACTATCATTACCGGGTCGCCCGGATCATCCGGGCAGAGCCTACCGCATTGAGCAAAGGCAATACCTTGCTGCAAATCCTGCTGGTGATCGCGGTGATGCTGGGGCTGGCTTTTCCGGCCTGGCAGGGCCGCTGGGTTGATGCCCTGATTTATGCTGTGGCGTTTACCACCATGGCTTCCGGGGTGCAGTATGTTCTGGTCTGGTCTGCACGGGCCAGGAGGTTTCGACATGGCTAAGGAATTCACGTCGCGGGATTCACGTTACTGGCTGGTGCTGGTGCTGGTTGCCGCTTTCTTCTGGTTGCTTTACCTGTTGGCGCCGGTCATCACCCCGTTCGTGGCGGCCGGTGCGCTGGCTTATCTGGGCGATCCGCTGGTGGACCGCATCCAGAAAATCACCTTTATTCGCTGGCCCATCAGCCGTTCCGTGGCGGTCACGCTGGTGTTTGTGCTGATGTTTCTCGGCCTGGCTGCCGTTTTGCTGGTGCTGCTGCCACTGCTGGCCGACCAGGTCAGGCACCTGGTGGCGCGTGCCCCCGAGTGGATCAACTGGCTGACGCTCACCGCGGTGCCGTGGTTGCAGCAGAAGTTTTCCCTGCCGGACCTGGATGTGCAACTGTCCAGCATGGGTGAATTGGTGGGCTCGTACTGGAAAGAAGTGAGCGGTGCGATGCTCAACTTGCTGGGCACGGTTTCCGCCGGCGGCCAGGCCGTGCTGAACCTGTTGATGAACCTGGTGCTGATACCGGTGGTCACGTTCTATTTACTGCGTGACTGGGATGACCTGGTAGAGGGCGTACGCACGCTGATGCCGCATGCCGTTGAGCCCACGGTAAGCCGCCTGGCGCGGGAAATTGACATGGTGCTGGGTGCCTTTATCCGTGGCCAGTTGATGGTTATGCTGGCGCTGGGCCTGATTTACACGGTCGGGTTGTGGCTGATCGGACTGGACCTGGCCTTTATCATTGGTATGGGCGCAGGTTTGCTCAGCATAGTCCCTTACCTTGGCACCTTTGTGGGCGTGGTGGCGGCGCTGGCCGCGGCCATTTTCCAGTTCCAGGACGTATTGCACCCGGCGCTGGCGCTGGGGGTTTTCGTGCTTGGCCAGTCGCTGGAAGGCATGGTGCTGACACCCAAGCTGGTCGGCGACCAGGTGGGCTTGCATCCGGTGGCGGTCATTTTCGCGGTGCTGGCCGGTGGCCAGTTGTTTGGCTTTGTCGGTATCCTGCTGGCCTTGCCGGTCACCGCCGCGCTGAACGTGCTGGTGAAATATGCCCACCAGCGGTACCGCAGCAGTTCACTGTTCAACAACACGTCCTCGGCCGAGCGGGAAATCTGAGTGTCATCATCCGCGCAGATCCTGTTACCGCTGGAGCGCCGGCGGCCTGACCGCTTCGAAGATTTCGTGCCCGGTCCCAATGCCAACGTGGTGGACGCGCTGCGGGCATTGCTGCAGGGCAAGGGTGGCCAGTTGTTTATCCGGGGAGGCGAAGGCAGCGGCAAATCCCATCTGCTCAATGCCACCTGTAATCAGGCGCAGGCACAGCAGCAGTCAGCGTTCTACCTGCCGTTGGGCGCGTTGCCTGATGAAGCCGCGGACAGCCTGGCTGGCCTGGAAACCATGGATGTGGTCTGTTTTGATGACATTGACCGCGTGGCGGGCAATGAGACCTGGGAACACGCGCTGTTTCATTGCTTCAACCGCCTGCGTGCCAATGGCGGCCGCCTGGTGGTCAGCAGTACACTGGCGCTGTCGCAACTGCCATTGAACCTGCCCGACCTGGCCTCGCGGCTGAGCTGGGATATCCGCCTGCGGCTGCAAGCGCTTGAAGATGCTGACAAACTGCATGTACTGGAACAGCGCGCCCGCGCCGTGGGCATCGAGCTGGCACCGGAGGTGGGCCGTTACCTGCTCAGCCGCGGCACGCGTAACCTGGCCGTATTACTGGACCACCTGGAGTCCGTGCGGGTGGCAGCGCTGAAGCGCAAAAGAAAAATAACCATTCCGCTGGCAAGGGAGGTGCTGCTGGAGCACACACCCGATCGCGGGTCTGATGGCGGAGACAACAATTAGATAAGAGGAAAAGGCATGTTTACGAAACTGGAAATCACCAGGAACTGGCTACCGCGTTACACCGGCATGCCGCTGGACAAATTTGGCGATTACATTCTGCTCACCAACTTTGGCAATTACGTCGAGCAGTTCGCCAAGCAGTTCGATTGCGAGATATATGGCCGGGACCGCGCCATGCAGGCGGCCACCAACAAGGACGGCCTGACCATCATTAACTTCGGCATGGGCTCCAGTCAGGCCGCCACCGTCATGGACTTGCTCACCGCCGTGGCACCCAAGGGCGTGTTGTTTCTGGGTAAATGCGGGGGGCTGAAAAAGTCCACTGAAATCGGGCACTTCATCCTGCCGATTGCCGCCATTCGCGGTGAAGGCACCAGTAACGATTACTTTCCCATCGAGGTGCCGGCGCTGCCCTCATTCAAACTGCACAAGTTTGTCTCCAATAAAATCGTTGAGCATGGCCTGGATTACCGCACCGGCGTGGTCTATACCACCAACCGGCGGGTGTGGGAACACGATGAGAATTTCCACCAGATGCTGCACGACATGACCTGCATTGGCATTGATATGGAAACCGCCACGCTGTTTATTGTCGGGCACGCCAACGAGATTTCACGCGGCGCGCTGTTGCTGGTGTCTGACGTTCCGGTCACCCCCGACGGGGTCAAAACGGAGGAATCGGACAAAAAAGTGACGGCTGACTGGGTGGGTTTGCACCTGCAGATTGGTATCGAGGCCATGACCGAACTCGGCCTGAAGGGCGAAAAGATCAAGCACCTGCGCTACTGATCACCGGCGCCTCAGGCCGCTCGCCCGGCTGGCGGCCAGGCCAGCAGGGTGCGACCGTGGCCCGCTTACCTGAATGTCATGCGGCTGTCGGCGACAAAGCCGTCATCGGTGAAGCGCAGGTTGAGGTAGGTGCGCCCGGCGACTTCCCGGTAGGCCTGCTCCATGGCGTCAGCGATTTCTTTTGCTGCCGCGAACTGGTTGGCCTCCTCGCCATTCTCTTGCGCTGCGCTTTCAGCCAGCGCCTGCATGCTGTCGTTGAAATCCCGGGTCAGGTCCATGTAGGCCACGGTATCGTAATTCACTGACAGGAAGCTGCCCTTGTTATCAGCTTTCTGCTGCAGCCAGGGCAGCAAGCCGGTTTCTTCACCGGCACCCAGCGATACACCGATGGCGCTGTCGCTCAAGGCGGCATGGCCAACCGCATTGGGCAGTGGCAGCAGATTGGCGGGCAGGGGCACCGGCGGCTCGTTTTTCTTCAGGTTCAGGTTGGACAGATCGGGCAAAAACATCTGCGCCATGCCGACGAACATTTCCGGTTGATCCACGTGCACGGACAGCATGCCGGCCACCTGGTCAGGGATCATGCCCGATGCGCTCAATTGGCCCAGACTGAGGCGCAGACCGCGGAAGTTGTTCACCAGCGGAGGCATGGGTTGCTGCAATTGCTGCAGCGCTTCTGCCGCGCCCTCGTTCAGGTCCTGCAATTGTTCGCACTGGTACGGTGCTTCGGTGATGGCCTGGGTTTTCTGGGTGAGAAAATCGCGCACCGGGCCGAACTTCATGCCAAAGGCAAACTCCATCAGGCGCGCAGATTGCTGCGGCACCATGGGCACATCGGCCACCAGCGCGACCAGTTCCTGCGCGAGGCTGGCCTGGGTTTCCAGCACATACTGGTAGGCCATGACCTTGGCGGTAAGCTCGGTGGTGCCGAGGATCAGCCGTGGCGTGCGTTCGAGTATGCCGCTGATTTCCTGTTTGCATACCGCACTGAGGTCGGCGGGAATGCTCATGCCGGATGCGGCCAGCGCGCCGTTGAGCGAGGAGTCGGCACTGAAAAACTCATTGGCCAGTAACTTCAGGTCCAGCACGCCGGTGCCATAGGGCTGGTAACCATAGTGGCTGTTGATTGCCTGCAGTCGTTGCCGGGCATCGGATGCTGCTTCCTGCTCCAGGCCCAGGAAACGCGGCAGCAACTGCTGTTCCGAGGCGGTTGGCAGCAGGCTGATGGCGACATGGTCATCCAGGATGGCGATAAACAGGCCGGCGGGCAGTTCGTCGCCGCTATCCGCATCGGCAACAATGCGCCAGTAGGACTTGCCCTGCAATTGCAGTTGCGGGGCGGTAATGCCGGCGTTGGCGAGTATGCGTTCCACCGTTGCGTTCAGGCTGGCGGCATCTGACAGGCCCATACGCATCACCGGAAATGCACCCATGCCGTAGAGCACTTTTTCAGCCTGCAGGTCGAAGCCCAGGCTTTCCAGGCCGTCGCGGTTGAGCTTGCCGTCAAGCTCTCTGAGCACTGCCAGGGCCAGTCTGCTGCCCTGGTCGGCCGAGCCGGGATCGCTCTCCAGTTGTTGCCGTACGCTGACCAGTTCCCGCTGCATGGTGGCCAGCACGGGCTCTGCCTGCGTCAGAAAGCTGTCGATCACATCATCGGGCGTGGGTGCCAGATTGGCCACCAGGTAGGGGCTGCCGGCCGGCACATGGGCCAGCAGGCTGTTGTCGCCCGCATTGCCGGCCAGTCCGGTGGCCTGGTCTTCCGACCCGCAGGCAGACAGCAATAATGAAATGGAGGCCGCAATGGCGACCGGGCGGATCATTTTCATGCCGGCATTCTTCCCTGTTGTGTTAAGGTGTTATACCACAGTAAAACACCCTTATCCATTGTCCGCATGTGCCAGAAGTTTACAGTGACTTCACGCCCGCGATCAGCTTCTGCGCCACGTCCTGCGCATCGCCGTAACACATGCGCGTGTTCTCTTCGAAGAACAGCAGATTCTCGATACCGGAGAAGCCGGTGCCCTGGCCGCGTTTGATGACGAAAATGTTCCTGGCCTTGTCCGCGTCCAGGATGGGCATGCCGTAAATCGGGCTGGATTTGTCACGTCGCGCCGCCGGGTTGACCACGTCGTTGGCACCGATCACCAGTGCCACGTCGGTGGTCGGGAACTGGCTGTTGATGTCTTCCAGGTCGTAAATCAGGTCGTAGGGTACGCCGGCCTCGGCCAGCAGCACGTTCATATGGCCCGGCATGCGGCCGGCCACCGGATGAATGGCAAATGATACCTTCACACCCTTGCTTTGCAGCAGCTGGGTGAGTTCCCAGATCTTGTGCTGCGCCTGCGCCACCGCCAGGCCGTAACCCGGGATGATGATGACTTTTTCGGCGTAGGCCATGGTGATGGCCGCATCGCTGGCGTCAATGGATTTCATGCTGCCGGTTACCGCCAGCGCATCACCGCCGTCGTCACCGGTACCAAAGCCGGAAAACAGCACGTTGCTGATCGGCCGGTTCATCGCATGTGCCATCAACTGGGTCAGCAGGGTACCCGCCGAGCCCACCACGATACCGGCAATCATCATCGCCGGGTTCTGCAGCACGAAGCCTTCGAAACCCACCGCCAGGCCGGTCAGCGCGTTGTACAGGGAAATCACCACCGGCATGTCGGCACCGCCAATGGGTACCGTCATCAATACGCCGATCAGCAGCGCCAGGGCAAAGAACAGGTAATACTCTGTTGCTGAAAACCCGGTACGCGCCAGCAGGTAGCCCAGCACAATCAGGGCCAGGAACAGCAGGCCGTTGAACAGCTGCTGGCCCGGAAAACGGTAGACCTTGCGCATCCAGCCCTGCAGCTTGGCGAATGCAATCAGTGAGCCGGAAAACGCGATGGTGCCAATCAGGGCGCCCAGCACGGCCAGCTCACGAGCCGCAAATGCTTCATGCGTCAGGCCGGCACCTGTCATCACGCGCAACAGTTCCACCGCCGCGATCGCGGCTGCGGCACCACCACCCATGCCGTTGTAAAGCGCGATCATTTGCGGCATATCGGTCATGGCCACGCGCTTGCCCGACCACCAGGCCAGCACGCCGCCAAGGAAAATGGCCGTGGTCATCAAGCCATAATTGTGCATTTGCGGTTCGGCAAAGGTGATCACGGTGGCGACCACCATGCCCACGCCCGCCCAGATGATGCCGCCGCGGGCGGTGCCGGGGTGGCTCATTTTCTTCAGGCCGGAGATAAACAGGATGGCGGCGAAGAAGTAACTGGCATGGATCAGCCAGCGGGCTACATCCGGGTTAAGGAAACCGTCCATCAATTTTTCTCCTTGCTGGACTTGAACATCTCAAGCATGCGTTCAGTGACCACGTAGCCGCCAACGGCATTGCCGGCACCCAGCAGCACCGCGATAAAGCCAATGACCTGTTCGGTGGTGGTGTCGGCGTGGCCCAGTGCCACCATGGCGCCGACCAGCACGATGCCGTGCACGAAGTTGGACCCGGACATCAGCGGTGTATGCAAAATGGTGGGGACCTTGGAAATCACTTCATAGCCGGTGAACGCCGCCAGCATGAAAATGTAAAGGGCGATAAATCCTTCCATGCGCTTATCCTGTAATTGATTCAGTCATGTTAACCAGCCTGGCTGGCAAGAAGTTTTGCGGTGTTCTCGTGCACCAGCTGGCCGCCGTGGGTCAGCAGGCAGCCTTCCACCACTTCATCTTCGCGGTTGATGCTGATCTGCTCATCCTGCACCATCAGCTCCAGCAGATTGAGCAGGTTCTTGGTGTACATTTCGCTGGCGTGGATGGCAGCGTGGCTGGCCAGGTTGAGCGGGCCATCGATGATGACACCCTGGTGGCGCACCGTGCTGCCTGGCTCGGTCAGTTCGCAGTTGCCGCCTGACTCGGCGGACAGGTCAACAATAACCGCACCTGAATTCATCCCTTCAACCATTGCGCGGCTGATGATTTTTGGCGCCGGACGGCCGGGGATGGAGGCGGTGGAAATGACTGCGTCTGCCTTGGCCAGGTGTTCGGCCAGCTTATCGGCCTGTTGTTGCTTCTCTTCCTCGGTGAGTTCGCGGGCATAGCCGCCTTCACCCTCGGCATTAACACCGGTATCAATCATTTTGGCACCCAGCGACTCAACCTGCTCGCGGGCTGCCGCACGAATATCATAGGCTTCCACCCGCGCGCCCAGCCGGCGGGCGGTGGCGATGGCCTGCAGACCGGCAACGCCGGCGCCAATCACCACCACGCTGGATGGCCGCAAGGTGCCGGCCGCTGTGGTCAGCATCGGGAACAGGCGGGGTGACAGCATGGCGGCTTTCAGTACGGCCTCGTAACCGGCGATGGTGGCCTGCGAAGACAAAACATCCATGCTTTGCGCGCGGCTGATGCGGGGCACCAGTTCCATCGCGCAACAACTGATGTTACGGCTGTTCAGGGCATCTACCACTGCGCGGTTGCGGTGGGCAAACACCAGGCCTAGCGCCAGCGCACCCTCGCGCAGGCTGGCCAGTTGCGCCGCGCCGGGTGCCTGCACCCATAAATAGACATCCGCCTGTGACAGGATGGTATTGGCATCGTCGATAAGCTCGGCATCGCCGTAGGCGGCGTCGGCGAACCCGGCGGCTTCACCGGCACCGGTCTGCACCAGTACGCGGATCCCCTTGGCCACCAGTTTCTTGGCGTTTGCAGGGTCCAGCGCCACGCGCCGCTCGCCTTCTGCCTGCTCTTTAAGCACAGCCACGGTAAAACTCATCAATCGGTCTCCATTCGGCAGGGATTTTATAAAGCGGACTATCTTGAATGGGGGTGGGTGTTAAAATCAAGTATCACGTTAGTTAATAGTCCGGTGAGTTGCTTTGCGCGGCTGGCGCAGGGCCTGCCCGGGAGCTCAGCCGCCGCGTCAATCAGACCCAATGCAGCCCGCGGGTTCCGCAGGTATCAACATTTCTCATGAAACTGTGCGGCGGCACTGGCGGCTTGCAGGCGGTCTGCCGTGCCGGTGTCATGCCATACCCCGCGATACAGTTCACCGGTGACCAGGTGGTCCTGCATGGCCTGGCGCAACAGCGGTGTCAGGGAAAATTTACCCGCGCGGCAGCCGTCAAAAAGCCGCGGGTGATATACCCCAATCCCGCTGAACGTGTGCAGGGTCTCGCCGGTATTGCGCAGCCGTGCGCCTTGCAGGCAGAAGTCTCCGGCCGGATTGTGATCCGGATTGGGCACCATGACCAGATGGGCCCAGTCGCACTTCACCGCACGCAGGCGGGTGATGGGGTAGTCGGTCCAGATATCGCTGTTGATCACCAGGAAAGGACTCGCCCCGAGCAGGGGCAGGGCCTGAAATATGCCACCGCCGGTTTCCAGCGCCTCGGGTTGTTCGTCGGACCAGTGAATACGGATGCCCCAGCGGCTGCCATCACCGGTACGCTCGCGCAGCAGGTCGCCAAGGTGGCCCTGGTTGATGACCACGTCCTGGAATCCGGCCCGGGCAAGCCGTTGCAGGTGATGGTGGATCAGCGGCAGGCCGCCCACCTGGATTAATGGTTTGGGCAGTTCGTCGGTCAGCGGCCGCAGCCGCTCGCCGCGGCCTGCCGCGAGTATCATGGCGCGCACGATTCTTGCTCCAGTAATTTGCCCAGCCCGTCCAGTTCAGGATAGCGCGGCACGACATCCAGC